>JALOLQ010000006.1 GCA_025455895.1 Solirubrobacteraceae bacterium | reverse complement strand
CGCTGGCCGCAGGCGCGCACACCTTCCGTGTGCGGGCACGCGACCTGCCGGGCAACCAGGACGCCACCCCCGCCGAGCGCTCGTTCACGATCGCCGGAGCGGTCCCGCCGGCGCCGCAGACGCCCGCGCCCGTCCCGGCGCCGGTCGCCCCCTCCGCAGCCGCGCCGCCGGCGCCGAAGGACCCTGCGAAGCTCAAGGTCCTGCGCGCCGGGGTCGACGACGGGGTCCTCGACATGCTCGTCGAGATCACCTCGAACGCCGTCGTCCCCGGCGCTGACCTCGACGTCGCCTACGAGTCCTCCGGGCGCACCACGCGCTTCAGCGTCCCGATCAGCTCCGGCAAGGCCGCCCGGCGCGGCGGCCCGGTCGCGCGCGCGGCCGAGCAGCGGATCACGATCCGCCGCACGCTCCCGAAGACCCAGCCGAAGGACACCGGGATCGTCGAGCTCGAGTACGCCGGCAACGACCGCGTCCAGCCCGACGAGGTCCGCCTGCGCGCCGCGTCGGTCAAGGCGCTGCTCGTGCGCAAGACCACGAGCCTCAGCGGCGGGCGCCTCAAGGTGGACGGCACGATCAGCACGAAGGCGCGCGGCGTCGTGCGCGTGCGGCTGGGCTTCGCCCGGCCCGACGGCTCGACCGGCTTCGAGACCTACAACGCCACGATCGCCAAGGGCGCCTGGAAGATCGACCGCACGCTCACCGGCGACGCCGCCAAGGGCGGCTACCTCTCGATCCAGTTCACCGGCTACGAAGCCGAGGACATGCGCGGCGAGCAGACCGGCAAGGCCGTGCCGTCAGCGCTGCCGGAACCACGCGCCCGCCTCGAGGTCGCGGAAGACGACGAGGTCGCGACCGTCCACGGTGACGACCTCCCAGTAGCGCCGGCGCAGCGCCCGCGGCGTCCACCAGCGGTCCTCGATCAGCCACGACTCGCGCACGGCGACGACCTCGTGGCCGTCCACCTCCAGCGGGCGCCCGCCGCGGCCGGCGAGCACGAGCGCCGGGCGCGGCTCGGCCAGGCGGCGGGCCCCGGGGGTCATTCGAACGGGGTCAGGACGGCGCGGCGCTCGGGCACGCGCGAGTCCGGGTCGACGGTGAGCACCCGCAGCGCCGCCTCCGGCCCGGCCGCGGCGCGGGCCTGACCGACGGCCTCGCGCAGCCGCGCACGACGGCGCTCGCGCGCCTCGCCGAACAGCGCCCGATCCCCGGCGGGCGGCGGGCCGAGTTGCTCGGCGGTGAGCCGCAGCGACTCGGCCGGGGCGGGCAGCAGCGCCAGGCGCGGCGTGAGCGCCAGGCGCATCCGCCGCGGGTCGGCGAGCGGCTCGCGGAAGACGACCCGCTCGCGCCAGGTGCCGCCCTCGACGAGCGTGGCCGAGAGGATGGCGGCGCGCAGCGTGCGCCCGCGGCGCTCGGGACGGGCGAGCAGCCGGTCGATCAGCAGGCCGAGCGCCCGCTCGAGCTGCGGCCCGGCGGCCGACTCGTCGAGCTCGAGCGTCTCGGCGACGACCTCCTGCGGGGCGCGCGGACGCAGCGGGTCATCCAGCCCCCGAGCGAGATCGTGGGCGAGCAGGCCGGGCGGCCCGAAGCGGTCGGCGACGGCGTCACGCGGGAGCGCCGCGAGCGCGCCGAGCGTCGTGATCCCGAGCCGTTCGAGCTCCTCGGGCAGGCGCGCGGTCTGCTCGCGGCGGCGCAGCAGCGCGACCGGCCGCGCCGCGAGGTCCTCGGCCCCGCGGACGACGTGGGCGCGGCGCGTGCGCGCCTGCGTGGCGGCGGCGATCGCGCAGAACCGCGAGGGTCCGGCGCCGATCCGGGCGGGCAGGCGCAGCGCTGCGCGGGTGGCCGTGACGACGGCGTCGAGCGAGCCGCCGTGCAGGCGCTGCAGCCCGCGCGCCTCGAAGCACGCGCTGCCGGGACCGCCGTCCTCGACCGCCGCGCCGGTCGCCTCCAGGCGGGCGAGCACGCGGTCCCAGGCGTCGGCGACGCCGACCGGGTCCGGGGGCACGAGCGCCAGCGAGGGCGAGCGCGCGAGCGCCTCCCCGAGCCGCATCCCCGGATGGATGCCGAGCGCCTCGGCCGCCTGCGAGACCTCGCCGACGACCTGTTCGCGCCCGGGCTCCGGGGCGAGCGCCATCGGCCCCGCGGCGAGCGCGGCGCGCCCGCCGGCGGCGACGGCGAGCGGGAAACGCGGAAGGAGAACGCAGACGACCATCGAAGCGAACACATGTTCGCATCAGGACCGCCGGTGATGCAAGCCCTCCTGCGAGGTTGATGATGATCTCGCCCGCTCTACGGGCTCGATCATCATCAACCCTCTCCGGCCTGCCGCGGGCTCCTGCGAGGATGAGCGCGTGCCCGCCGAGCTCCACGAGCCGCGTGCGCTCGCCGAGGTCGACGAGCGCCTCGAGGCGATCCCGGACACCGGCTGGCGGGCCTCCCCCGCGCAGCTCACGCGGCTGCTCATCGGCCTGTGGGTGTTCGGCACCGGCGAGGGGCTGCTCGTCATCGCCCAGCTCGGCAACTCGCCGTGGACGGTGTTCGCCGAGGGCGTCGGGGAGCAGACCGGCCTGAACGTCGGCACGGCGACGATCCTCGTGAGCTTCGCGCTGCTGCTGCTGTGGATCCCGCTCGGCGAGCGTCCCGGGCTGGGGACGATCGCCAACGCGATCGTCATCGGCCTGGCGATCGACGTGACGGTCGCGCTGGCCGGCGAGCCGGACGCGATCGTGCTGCGCTGGGCGCTGATGCTCGGCGGCATCGGGCTCGTCGGCGTCGGCAGCGGGCTCTACATCAACGCCGCGCTCGGCCGTGGCCCGCGCGACGGGCTGATGATGGGCCTGCACCGGCGGACGGGACGGCCGATCGCACTCGTGCGCGCGGCGATCGAGATCACCGCGCTGGTGACCGGCGTGCTGCTCGGCGGCCTGGCCGGGATCGGGACGGTCGCGTTCGCGCTGCTCGTCGGGCCGGCGGTCGCGTTCGCGCTGCGGGTGCTGCCCGCGCGCCGGCGGCCTCAGGCCCCGCCGCCACCGCCGAACATCTGACCGAGGCGGGTGGCGAGCCCCCAGTCGCCGGCGAGGTCGAGCCGGCCCTCGAGGATCGCGCGATCGACCGGGATCTCCCCGGCGGCCATCCGGAGCGCGTCGGCGACCGTGGTGGTCAGCGTGAGCGCCGGAGCCCCGGCCGGGCCCTCGCTCACGTGCGCGTGCTCGTGCCCGACGCGCAGCGCCCAGGCGTCCACGCGCCCGCCCGGGCGGCGCAGGTCGACCTGCAGCTCGCCGGCGAAGCCGTCGGCCGCCTCGGGGCGGTAGCGGGCGGCGAGCCGGCGGGCGAGCAGCCGCTGGACGGCGCGGGAGCCGAAGATGCGTTCCAGCCGCGCGTCGGGCGAGCGGCGCACGAACCGCTGGAAGGCGCTCGCGGCGGAGGGCACGAACGGCCACGGTAATGGAACGGCCCCGCCGGAGCGGGGCCGTTCGACAGCGTGCCGATAAGCCGGATTCTGTCGTTGGACAGCCATCCATCTGTGCGGCCTACCTGGACCTCGGCGGGCAGCCTGCGAGCGGTCCTGCTTGGCCTTGCATCCGGTGGGGTTTGCCTGGCCGCCGTGTCACCACGACGCCGGTGCGCTCTTACCGCACCATTTCACCCTTGCCTGTGCGCGACCCACGTGAAGCCGCGCCATCGGCGGTGTGTTTCTGTGGCACTGTCCCGCGGGTTTCCCCGGGTCGGTCTCCCGACCACCGCGCCCTGTGATGTCCGGACTTTCCTCGACGGGTTGTCTCTCCCGCCGCGGCTGTCTGGCACGCACCGATGACGGTAGCGCGCCCGCGCCGGCGGTCAAGTCACGGCTCGATGACGACGTTGCCCTTCGTGTCCTTCACGCGCAGGACGACCTGGTTCTCCTTGCCGTCGACGGTGACGACGCAGCCGATCTTCGTCCCCGGGTCCGCGATCAGCAGGCGCTCGTCGCCGCAGGAGACCTTCGCGGAGCTCAGCGCCGCGGGAAGCTGCGCGCGGAGGAACTCCACGACCGCGCCGGTGGCGATCAGCGCCCGCGCGGGCTCGACGTTGATGGTGACCTTCTCGGCCTCGACGTCGGTGAGCCGCACGCGGTACGGCGCCGGCTTGCCGGCGATCTCGAGCGTGCAGCGGAAGGTCACGCCCTCCTTCAGCTCGACGTCGTCCGGGCAGCGTGCCTCCCCGATCGGCAGCCCGCGGACCTTGTCCCGCTGGGTCTCCTTGAGCTTGTCCTCGACGGTCTGCGCGTCGTAGGCGTTGCCGGAGCAGGCGGTGAGGGTCATCGCCCCGGCGCACGCGAGCGTCATGACGAGCAGTCGGCGCATCGGCGCGAAGCCTACGCGCGGCACGCTTCCCCGCTCCCGTGACCTCAGGTGAGGCTCGTGCCGCAGTCCCGGCAGCGGCCGGCCACCGGTCGCGGCCCGGCTGCGAAGCGGGGTTCGAGGACCCCGTCGCAGACCGGGCACGCGGCCGTCTGACCGGAGCGGAGGTCCTCCCACGCGCCGACGAGCATCGCGTCGAGCGTGAACCGTCCGCTGTCACCGGGCGCCGGGTACGGCGACTCGCTCCCGGGGAGGGCGAGACCGCCGCGGGGGCGCCCGAAGCTCATGGAGAAGAGGGGCTGTTCGAGGGTCGCGGGGGTCATGGCCGGGCCTCACGTGACGGAGCGGAAGAGACCGACCACCCGCCCGACGACGCGCACGTCGCTCGAGCGGATCGGCTCCATGGTCGCGTTCTCGGGCTGCAGGCGGACGTGGTCGCTCTCGCGGAAGAACCGCTTGACCGTCGCCTCGTCGGCCTCCTCGCCGACGAGGGCGACGACGATCTCCCCGTCCGAGGCGGTGTCCTGCGGGCGCACCACGACGAAGTCGCCCTCGAGGATGCCGGCGTCGACCATCGAGTCGCCGCGCACGCGCAGCACGTACTCGCCCGTCTCGCCGCCGGCGGCGGGCGGGACCTGCACGTACTCCTCGATGTTCTCCTCGGCGAGGATCGGCGCGCCGGCCGCGACCTGGCCCACGACGGGCAGGCCGGCGCCGCCGACGACCTTGCCGAGCGCGTCCTGGACCGCCGTGCCCGCACCGCGGGCGGCGCGGTCGAGCATCTCGATCGCGCGCGGCTTCGACGGATCGCGGCGCAGCAGGCCGAGCTTCTCGAGGTTCGAGAGGTGCGCGTGGACCGTCGAGGACGAGGTCAGCCCGACGGCCTTGCCGATGTCCCGCACGGTGGGCGGGTAGCCGTGCTTGGCGGAGTACGCCTTGATGAAGTCGAAGATCTCCTGCTGGCGCTTGGTGAGGTCCATCACGGCTCCTTGCGGTGCACTGGATCGAACACGTGTTCGACACGGTAGCGCGGCCTCTGGACGGAACGCAAACGGCCCGCGCCGCGGGGCCGTCGGCCCCGCGGCCACTGCTATCCTCGCCGTCCCGCGGCGCTGTCCGCGGTGCCCTCGGCGCCGATGGCGGAATTGGTAGACGCGCTAGGTTGAGGGCCTAGTCCGGGATAACCGGGTGGAGGTTCGAGTCCTCTTCGGCGCACTTCGCAAGGCCCCGCTCGGCGGGGCCTTCGTCGTCTCGGCCCGGCGTCACGACGCGATCTTCAGCGCCCGGCGCTCGCCGGAGAACTCCTCGCCCACCTCGCGCAGCATCTCGAGCATCGCCTGGCGGGCCGGTGAGGCCCAGCCGTCGGCCAGCGTGGCCGCGACGATCAGCCGTGACGGCCGCCCCGCCCCGAGCGAGCGGACGACCACGTCCTCGCGGACGGTGACGAGCGCCAGATCCGGGATCAGCGCGACGCCGACGCCCGCCGCGACGAAGCCCTGGATCGCCAGGTAGTCGTCGCTCTGGAAGGCCACGTGCGGCTCGAACCCGGCCGCGCGGCACGCGCCGAGCACGATCTGCGCGTCCGGGCAGGTGCCCGCGCTCGAGCCGATGATCCACGACTCGGCGGCCAGGTCGGCGAGCGTGAGCCGGCGGCGGCGGGCGAGCGGGTGGCCGGCCGGCAGCATCGCGAACATCGGGTCCTCGAGCAGCGTCGTGCGCTCGATCCCGTCGACCGGGATGTTGCAGGCGTCGGGCGGCTCGACGGTCAGCGCGACGTCCGCCTCGCCGGCGCGGACCATCGCCATCCCGTCGGCCGGCTCGGCGGGCCAGAGCGTGAGCTCGACCGCGGGGTGCGCCGCCCGGAAGCGCGCGATCGCGGGCGGCATCACCGTCGCCCCCGCGCTCGGGAACGAGACGATCCGCAGGCGCCCGGCGCGCAGGCCGGCGATCGCGTCGAGCTCGGCCTCGGCGTCCGCGAGCCGCGCGAGGATCACGTCGGTGTGCTCCACGAGCGCCCGGCCCGCGTCGGTCAGCCGTACGCCGCGCGAGCCGCGCTCGACGAGCGTCGTGCCCGTCTCGCGTTCGAGCGTCGCGATCTGCTGGGAGACGGCGGACTGGGTGTAGGCGAGCTGCTCGGCCGCGGCGGAGAACGATCCCTGGGCGGCGACCTCGCGCAGCACGCGCATCCGGCGAACGTCAAGCATGAGCGGAGCTTATCGCTGATGTCAACAAGCATCATTTGAACTGATGCCCGGCCGGTGGCACCCTGCGTGCATGCCCGCCACCCGCACCATCACCACCGACGACGCGGTCGTCCTTCGGCCCGCCCGCGAGGCCGACGCCCGTGCCCTGGCCCGGCTCGCCGTCCTCGACAGCGCCGCACCCGTCGGCGACGACGCGCTGCTCGCCGAGCGCGGCGGCGCGATCGTCGCCGCCCTCGACCTGGCCAGCGGCCGGGCGATCGCCGACCCGTTCCACCCCACGACGGACCTCCTGGCGCTGCTGCGCACCCGCGCGGACGCGCTGTGCCGCTCCGTCCCCCACCGTGAGCGCCGCGCGCGGCGCTCGCTGCGCGGGGTCCTCGCCCACCAGCGCTGACCCCGCCCCGCCCCGGCGCCGGCCGCACCCCGGTCCCTCCTCACGACCGTGCGGCCGGCCGCCGGAGCGCGCGCCGTGCAAGGCTGCGGCGATGAGCGACGAGGACTTCACCTGGCGCGACGGCGAACGCACGATCCGCTTCGGCCGCGGGGCACTCGCCGACGCCCCGAGCCTGCTCGGCGACGGCTACGTGCTGCTGAGCACCGCGCGCGGGCTGGAGGCGGCGCCCGCGCTCGGCGAGCGCGCGGCCGTGACGGTGATGGTCGCGGAGGGCCGGGTCGACGACCTCGCCGGCGACCTGCTGCCGGACGTCCCGGCCGGGCCGGCGCTCGTGGCGCTCGGCGGCGGGCGCGTGGTGGACGTCGCGAAGGCGATCGCCGCCGCGCGCGATCCCCAGGCCGTGGTCGCCGCCGTGCCGACGACCCTCAGCGCGGCCGAGATGACGTGGGTGCACCGCCACGCCCGCGGCGTCGATGCGGCGACCCCGCGCGTGCGCCCGCGACTGGTCCTCAACGACCCCGCGCTGTCCGCCTCGCAGCCGGACCCCGGCCTGTCCGCGAGCGCGGCGAACGCGCTCGGCCACGCGATCGAGGGCGCGGTGACCGCGCTCGCCTCACCGGTGCCGACGCTCGCGGCGATCGACGCCGCGCGGCGCCTGGCCGCAGCGCTGCCCGCCGAGGGCGAGCCGGACCGCGACGGGCTGGCGCTCGGCGCACTGCTCTCCGGCTACGCGATCGACGCGAACTGGTACGGCCTGCACCACGTGATGAGCCAGACGCTCGTGCGCGAGGCCGGCGCCGGCCACGGGCCCGCGAACGCCGCGCTGCTGCCGACCACCACCGCCGCCCTGCGCCGCCGTCTCCCGCACGCGCTCGAGCGCCTCGACGCCGCGCTAGGGGAGCCGGCTGAAGCCGTCGCGCGGCGGTTCGCCGAGCGCGCGGGCGTCCCGCGCCTCCGCGATCTGGGCCTCGACGAGTCGGTCCTCGACGCCTGCGCCGAGGCCGCCGCGGCTCGCGCCGAGCTGGCCCTCACCCCGCCGCCGGCGGGTCCGCGGGAGCTGGGTGAGCTGTATCGGGAGGCGTGGTGAGGGATCTGCTGGTGGCGTCGGTGGGCGCTGCCGTCGCTTCGCAGCGCTCGCGGTGAAGGCACGGCCGGGCGGCGAAGGCGCCGATCAGCGCCGGTTTCGGGGTTCGGCGGTGGCCTGACGGCCACCGAACCCGGAAACCCGTGCTCTGACGACGATCATCGGGTCCGGTTCCTTCTCCGGACCGACGGAACCCGGAAATCGTCGTTCCCGTCCACCGGCAGCCGAGTGGCGCTGTTCGGCGAGATATGCCGGATGGATGCGGCCGCACGTCCGGGTGGGACAGTGCTCTGCACGGCCCACCCGGGACGGGTGGCCGCAGGCGCCGGCAGATCCGGCGACAGCGCTACTCGTAGGGCTTGGTGACGAGCAGCAGGATCACGATCACCCAGAGGATCGAGAGCGCCACCGTCCAGCGGTTCAGGTTGCGCTCGACGAGCGAACCGCCGCCGAGGCTGCCCTGGCCGGTGCCGACGCCGAAGGCGCCGGAGAGGCCGGAGTCCTTCCCCGAGTGCATGAGGATCAGGAAGATCACCACGATCGAGAGGAACACGACGAGGGCGGAGAGGATGAACGTCATCGCCGGGGAAGGGTAGCGTGCTCGTCCGGCTGCGGTGACGCGTCGGCCTCCTCGGCCGCGGGCTCCTCCGGCCGGGCCGCGCCGGGCGCGGGGCCGAGCTCGTCGAGCGCGTGGAGGATGTCGACGGCCTCGGCGCGCAGCTGGCGGTCGAGCGCGCGCCAGTCCTCGTCGGAGAGCTTGCCGGTCCGCCGGTCCATCTCCAGGTCGCGGATCTCCGCGTACTTCGCGTCGCGCGCGGCCTCGAGGTCGGCGCGGCGGCCCTCGAACGCCACCCGCGTGCGGGCCTGCGCGCCGCGGCGCAGCGGCTGGCCGACGAACCAGACGACCGCGAGCAGCAGGGCGATCACGAGCAGCGGGGCGAGGACGTCCACGGTCGGCTTCCTACGCGCGGCCGAGGTCGCGCGCGACGCGGGCGGCGTAGCGAGCGCGCACGCGGCCGCGCACCGAGCCCGGCGCTGGCCAGATGGCGATGATCCCGCCGAGGAAGACGATCGCCGCGCCCACCCAGATCCAGAAGACCATCGGGCTGACGAGGATCCGGAACTGCGCGCTCGGGGCGGAGGCCGCGTAGTCGCTGACGAAGCGCTGGAGGGTGAGGTCGCGGACCTCGGCGGCCTGGGTCATCTGGATCCGCCCGGAGCGGACGAGCTGGACGAACAGCGCGTCGGCGCGCTCGACCTTCTTCTGCAGCGCGGTGATGTCCGGCTGCTCGGCGACCCAGAGGTCGCGCACGACGCCGCCGCGCAGGCCGATCTCGCTGGTGGACTCGCCCTCGAAGTAGCGCCCGAGCACGCCGGCCTGGATGCCGGGCATCGGGTAGTACCCGCGGCTCGGCCGCAGCGTGGCGACCTGCTCGCCGTCCTTCGTCACGCGCACGACCGAGCCGAGCTCGATCCGCTCGAGCTCGCCGGCGCGCTGGGCGATGCGGCCGGTCGGCTTCTCGTAGGTGAACGTGTAGCCCTTGACGGTGGCCGAGGTGCCGGGGGTGAGGCGCACGTCGCGGGTGCCCTCGAAGGCGGCGGACAGCGCGACGCCGATGAAGAGGACCGAGATCCCGATGTGGACGAGGTAGCCGCCGTAGCGCCGGCGGTTGCGGGTGATCAGCCCGCCGAGCGCCTGCACGGCGTTGTCCTGCGTCATCGCCTGCCGCGCGCGGGTGCCGCGCCAGAGCTCCTGGACGGCGACGCCGATCGCGAAGACGGCGAACAGCACGAGCAGCATCGAGAGCAGGTGGCCCGTCGCGCCGGGCACCACGACGAGCACGAGCGCGGTCACGACGAGCGCGGAGATCGCCGGCCCGCGGATGCTGCGCCAGAGGCGCGAGGCGCTCGAGCGCCGCCAGGCGATCACCGGCCCGATGCCCGAGAGCAGCACGAGCAGCAGCGCGAGCGGCACGGTGTAGCGGTCGAACCACGGCGGCCCGACGGCGGCCTTCTCCCCGGTGACCGCCTCGGAGATCAGCGGGAAGAACGTCCCCCAGAAGACGACGAACGCCAGGCCGACGAAGACGAGGTTGTTCGCGAGGAACATCGACTCGCGCGAGAGGAACGCGTCGATCCTGGCGTCCGAGCGCAGCGCGTCGTGGCGACGGGTCGTGACGAGCCAGACGGCGCCGGCGATCATGACGCAGATCAGCGCGGTGAACGACCACGCGATCGTGTTGCCCTCCTGCACGAACGCGTGGATCGAGTCGAGGATCCCCGAGCGCACGAGGAACGTGCCGAGGATGCACAGGACCCCGGTCGCCAGGATCAGCGAGGCGTTCCAGACCTTCAGCATCCCGCGGCGTTCCTGGATCATCACCGAGTGCAGGAACGCGGTGCCGGTGAGCCACGGGAGCAGCGAGGCGTTCTCGACCGGGTCCCAGGCCCAGTAGCCGCCCCAGCCGAGCTCGGCGTAGGCCCAGCGCGCGCCGAGGATGATCCCGAAGCCGAGCGCGAGCCAGGCTCCGAGCGTGAAGAAGCGCGTCGCGCGGATCCACTCGGCGTCGACGCGCCGCACGATCAGCGCGCCGATCGCGAACGCGAACGGGATGCTGAAGAGCGTGTACCCGGAGTAGAGCATCACCGGGTGGCTCATCATGCTCGGGTGGCGCAGCAGCGGGTTGAGGCCCATCCCCTCGGCCGGCGCGCTGGCGACCGTCGCGAACGGCGAGGCGGTGAACAGCAGCAGCGCCGAGAAGAACGCGCCGAGCCCGAGCAGCACCGCCGCGGCGTACGGCGCGACGTCGCGCAGGCGCCCGCGCAGCAGCACGAAGGCGACCGTGCTCCACACCGAGAGCAGCCACAGCCACAGCAGCAGCGAGCCCTCCTGCGAGGACCACGCGGCCGCGAGCCGGTAGTACCAGGGGGTCGTCGTCGACGAGTGCTGGGCGACGACCGTGTAGCTGAAGTCCGACCGCCAGAAGGCGGCCTCCATGATCACGAAGGCGATCGTGACGACCGCGGCGAGCGCGTAGAGCGCGCGGCGGCCGGACAGCACGAGCCCGTCGCGGCCCGAGCGCGCCCCGAGCACCGAGGCGGTCGCCCCGTAGGCGCAGAGCCCGAGCGCGATGATGAGGCAGGCCTGCCCGACGACGGCCATCGCGTCAGGACGGCTGGCCGCCCGGCTGCGACTGCTTCTCGTTGAACTTCGACGGGCACTTCGTGGTCAGCGAGTCCTTCTCGCCGACGAACGTCGTGCCGGTCTTCTTGACGTTGATGATGACCTCGCGCCCGTCGCGGAACGGGTCGGGGATCGCGCCGGAGTACGAGACCGGGACCGAGGCGGTGCCGGCGCGGTCGCGCACGCGGAAGGTGATGCCGTCCGCGCGCCGCTCGATCGAGCCGTTCACGACCTTGCCGGTCAGCTGGTAGCTGCGGTTCGCGTCGGCGGACGCGAGCAGCTGGCTCGGGGTCACCGCCGAGCTCGAGGCGGAGAAGCTCGTGTAGGCGAGGGCACCGGCGAGCAGGAGCGCGGCGGTGAGCGCGACCACGAGCCGGATGCGGCGCTTCCGAGCGGGGTCCATGCGAGAGGAAGTATCGCAGGCCCGGATGCGGTCCGGCGCGCCGCGTTGCGAGCAGGAAAACAGCGGGATGGGAGAAACCTCCTCAGGCGAGGAGCGTTGTTGCCGATGAGACCCATGATGCGCCGTTCCACCGACTCCCCCTCACCCTCGCTGCTGCGCCGCCGGCGCGCGCGCACGCGCCACTCCCAGCCCGAGCCCGCGCCGCCGGGTCCCGCCGCCGCCGAGCGGCGCGAGCGGGTCGCCGGCCGCCCGGAGGACGAGGCGCTCTACACGTGCGGCTGCGGCTGCGTCTTCACCGCGGCGGTGACCGCCTCGGTCGCCTGCCCGCACTGCGGCGGCGCGCAGTCCTGGTAGGGCCACCGGGCCGCGCTACTGTGTGCGGATCGGCTCAAGCTCAGATCTCCAGGCCACCGCGTCGTTCTTCCTCCCGGGCACGCCGCGCGGGAGCCAGGAGGCCGAGTACGGGCGGCTGGTCGCCACGGCGGGAGCCGAGACCGGCTGCGCCCCGCGCACCGCGCGCATCCACCGGCTGGGCTGCCGGCTCGCCGGGCGCGACTGCACGATCGAGGTCGGGTGCGCCGATCCCGTGGGCGGCGCCGAGGTCCTGGCGATCCTCGACCTCGGGCCGATGCGCCCGTACGGCGTCTTCACCGTCGCCGACCGCGATGCGCTGACGATGCAGGTGGAGAAGCGCGCCGCCTACGCGGTCGGGCGCTTCCAGTGACCGGGCGCGAACCCTCGATCGAGGAGCTGCGCGACGAGGCGCGCTACGCGCAGGACCGGCTCGCCCTGTACCGGCGCAAGGTGCTGCTGGGCCGCGGTGAGGCTCGGCGCCTGGCCGAGCTCGAGCGCGTGGCGGCGGGCGCCGCCGACCGGCTGCGCCGCGCGGTCGACGCCGCGCGGATCTGACGCAGCGGGCCGCCCGGAGCGGCCCGCCGGCCAGGACGTCAGTGGTCTAGATGACCGAGACGTTGACGGCCTTGGGGCCCTTGTCCCCGGCCTCGGCGTCGTAGCTCACCTTCGCGCCCTCGGCGAGCGAGCGGAAGCCCTCGCCGTTGATCGCCTGGTGATGGACGAAGAGGTCCTTGCCGCCCTCGTCCGGCGTGATGAAGCCGAAGCCCTTGTCGTCGTTGAACCACTTCACGGTTCCGGTTGCCATCAGATGATTCCTCCTGTGCGGAGCGAAGCGCGGAGGAAGCGAGAAGCGACGACTGCGAGACGCGATGCACTGCTGGTGCCGGGCCCGTTGCCCGGCGAGTACCGAGGACACTAGCGCCCCGGAGAGCGGCGGACGAGGTTCGAACTCGCGACCCTCAGCTTGGGAAGCTGATGCTCTACCAACTGAGCTACCGCCGCAGACGGGGGCAGTCTACCGTGGCGGCGCGCCGGGCTGGGGTCCCGCCGCGGCGCCGCCATCTACGCTTGACGGTGCCGTGAAGCGCCTGGGCGCCGTCCCCCTCATCGTCATCGTCCTGACCGCCGGCCTGCTCGGGCTGCTGATCTACGGCGTGCTGAACACCGGCGACGACACCTCGCTGGACGCCGCCGTCAAGCGCGGCGAGCAGCCGGCGGCCCCCGGGCGGACGGTGCGCCTGCCGCGCCTGGGCGAGCCCGGGAGCGCGGCGCTCGAGGACTTCAAGGGCAAGACGGTCGTGCTGAACTTCTGGGCCTCGTGGTGCGAGCCGTGCCGGGAGGAGGCGCCGATCCTCCAGCGCGCGCACCGGCGCCTGGAGAAGGCCGGCGCGGGCACGGTGCTGGGCGTGACCTACAAGGACTTCGCCGAGGAGTCGCAGCGCTTCGAGCGCGACAACGGCCTGAGCTTCCCGTCGCTGCGCGACGACGAGCTGCAACTGGCGCCGGAGTTCGGGACGAACAAGCTCCCGGAGACGTTCGTGATCAGCCCCGAGGGCAAGGTCGTCGCGATCTCGCGCGGCCAGCTCGACGAGGCGTTCCTCGACCGCGCGCTGGACCGCCAGCTCGAGAAGGAGGGCACGTGAGCCTGCGCCGCCTCGCCGCGCTGCTCGCGCTGGCGCTGCTCGCGCTCGCGGCGCTCCCGGCCGCCGGCGGCGCGGCCACGCCGCGTGCGGACTTCAACGACATCGAGGACGAGGTGATGTGCGACACGTGCAACGTGCCGCTGTTCATCGCCGAGTCGCCGCGGGCCGACCAGCTGCGCCGCGAGATCCGCAGCCTGATCGCGCGCGGCCAGACGAAGGACGAGGTCAAGGCGACGCTCAAGACGCGTTACGGGGCGGCGATCCTCGCGCTGCCCGAGGACGAGGGCTTCAGCCTCGCGGCCTACCTGGTCCCGATCCTCGTCGCGCTCGGCCTGCTCGCACTGCTCGTGGCGCTGCTGCCGCGCTGGCGCCGGCGCGCGCGCGAGCCGGCGCTCGCCGACGGCTCGGCCGGCGCCGCGATCAGCGTGGAGGACGAGGCGCGCCTCGACGCCGAGCTGGCGCGCTTCGACGGCCGATGATCCTCGCCGCCGCCGACACGACGGTCCTCGCCGCGTTCGCGGTCGGCTTCGTGTCGTTCATCTCCCCCTGCGTGCTGCCGCTGGTCCCCGGCTACCTCTCGACGATCTCCGGCGTCTCGATCGCCGAGATCCGCACCGGGGAGCGGCGGATGAGCCACGTGCTGCTGCCGGCGATCGTCTTCTGCCTGTCCTTCACGGTGATGTTCGTCGCGCTGGGCATGACCGCGACGGGGATCGGGTCGGCGCTGCGCGACAACAAGCAGACGCTGGACACGATCGCCGGCGTGATGATCATCGGGCTCGGCGTGTTCTTCGTGCTCACCCCGTTCGTCACGCGGCTGAACCGCGAGTGGCGGCCCGAGGAGCTGATGCTGCGCGCCGGCTCTGGCGGCCCGGTGATCGCCGGGCTCGCGTTCGCGATCGCGTGGACGCCGTGCGTGGGCCCGACGCTCGCGGCGATCCTCGCCGCCGCGTCGACCTCGGACTCGGTCGCCCAGGGCGGCGTGCTGCTCGCCTTCTACTCGGCGGGGCTCGCGATCCCGTTCCTGCTCACGGCGGTCGCCTTCGACCGCGCCACCGGCGCCTTTCGCTGGCTGCGCGACCGCTGGCTGCTGATCACCTTCGTGTCCGGGACGGTCCTGATCGCGATGGGCGTACTGCTGCTCACCGGGGAGCTCACGCGGCTGAACTCCGAGGCCCAGCAGCTCATGGACCAGCTCGGGATCGACTTCATCTACGAGGTCTGACCCCCGGATCCTGCAGCGCGCCGTGCACGCGCGGCGGGCCGGCGCGCAGGGGTCCGCGCGTGCGCGCCGAAGCACGCGCGTATGGCGCTCTCGCGCGGGGATCTTGCGGCGGCGACGGGCGTGTTCCGGCCCGTGCCCGCCGTGCGCGGAGGCCTGCTCGGCGGGCGGCGCGCGATCTACGCGGCGCTCGCGGTGATCGTCCTGCTCGGCCTCTTCCTGCGCGCCGACCGCGCCCTCGATCCCGGCCGCTACATCTCCTCGGACGAGCGCTCGTACGCGCGGATCGCGCTGCACCTGGCGCAGACCGGCGAGTACGAGGTGCCCGGCTCCGCCGACCCGTGGCACTGGGCGCCGGGTACGCCGGCGCTGTTCGCCGCCGCGCACCTGCTCGCCCCCGGCCTCGACGGCGACGGCTCGCCGGAGCAGGTGCGCTCGGCGTTCTGGGCCCAGGCGGTCGTCGGCGCCGCGCTGATCGTCGTCGTCTTCCTGCTCGCGGCCGGGTTGGGCGGACCGTTCGCCGGGCTCGCGGCGGCGGGCGCGATCGCGGTCTACCCGCCGCTCATCTCCGCGACCGGCGACCTCGTCTCCGAGCCGCTCGGGGCGCTGACGCTCGCGCTCGCCGCACTGGCGCTGCTGTCCGCCTGGCGACGACCGGGCTGGGGACGGCTCGCGCTGGCCGGCGCCGCGCTCGGCGTGGCGCTGCTCGTGCGCGCCGACCTGCTCGTCGTGCCCGGCATCCTGGCGGCGGTGTGGGTGCTGCTCGCACTGCGGCGCGCCGGCTGGCGCACCGCGCTCGGGCAGGGCGCCGTGCTCGCGCTCGTCCCGCTGCTCGTGGCGGCGCCGTGGAGCGCCTACGCGAGCACGCAGGCCGGGCGCCTGATCCCCGTCGCCAGCAGTGGGCCCTCGACGCTGTTCGTCGGGACCTACCTCCCCGGCGAGGGGAAGCTCAGCGGCGTGCGCCAGCAGCTCGCCGTCTACGTGCGGCGCAACATGGAGAACCTCAACGACGTGCGCGTGGCCAACCTCAAGGGTGAGTTCGTGCTGCGGGCCTACATCCGCGAGCGCCACCCGGAGCTCGTCCCCGGCCCGTACCGCGCGATCCCCGAGGACAAGCTGCGCTGGGCGCTGGCCTTCGAGGCCAAGCGCAACCTCAAGACCTACCTGCGCCACCAGCCCGTCGCCTTCGCCCGGATGGAGGCCAGGAAGGTCGCGCGCATGTGGGGCGGCTACTACCGCGGCGGCACGCGCAACCCGCGCGGC
>JALOLQ010000172.1 GCA_025455895.1 Solirubrobacteraceae bacterium | reverse complement strand
GCGCCTTGAAGATCGGCGCGGCCTGCGCGGCCGGCGCGGCGGCGAACAGCACCGCGAGCGCGGCGAAGACGGCGAGGCCGCGCACGCGCGGCCGTGAGACGACGGACATTCGGTTCTCCTCCGTGGTAGGGACAGCGGGACGCGCGAGCGCGCCCGCCCGCCAGGCTCCCCACGGACGAGGCGGTCCGGCAAACCTACCCGGATGTGCGCCGGCGGGACAACCGCCGGCCGGCGCGGGCCGCCGGCCGCGTCCGTCACACGCGTCCCCCCGCACGGGGTCTTCGCGCTAGGACATCATCACCACGAGCGCGAGGATCGCGAGCGTCATCACGATCCCCATCGCCATGAGCGAGAAGTCCAGTCCCTCTCCACCCTGGTTCTTCATGGCGTGAGCGTCCCACCGGGGCGCGGGGCCGGCGTCCGGTGAAACCCCGCACGCAGCGTGCGGAAAACGTGCAGGCCGCGGGTCCGCCGGAGCCCCGCGCACGGCCTGCTGTCACCATGGAGGGATGACGGACGCCCCCGGACCCCGCAGCGTGAAGATCCCCGAGGACGAGCGCGGGGCGTGGTCGTCGGACCGCCCGCGCCGCAACGCGGGGCCCCCGCGGCCGACCGACATCTCCACGCGCTGCCGCCTGCTGCGCCCGGCGGACCGCATGCGCTACAGCCCCGGGAGCCTGCTCGTCGTCGTCTCGCCGGTGCTCGCCGAGGGCGAGCGGTTCGCGCAGCGCGTGCTCGAGGAGACCGGGCCGCTGCTGAGCGCGGGCAAGGTCCGCGAGCTGATCCGCGGCCGCGTGCCGGACGAGCAGATCGAGGCCCAGACCGCGGCGCTGCTCGACGCGACGGTCGCCAAGCGCCTCCAGGCGGGGGACACCGTCGTCGTCGTCGCCGAGACGCTCGACGCCGCCGAGCGCGAGCGCTGGGTGCGTCCCGCGGCCGCGGCGCGCCGCCCGCGGCACCTGATCCTCATCGACGTCCCGCGCGACGACGTGCCCGAGGAGGTGCGCCCCGAGCTCAACGAGCTGCGCCGCGCGCTCGACGCGGGCGAGCTCGGCCAGGAGGGCATCCAGACCGTCATGCGCCTCGGCGGCAGCTCGATCACCGAGCTCAAGCGGATCGTCTTCCGCCCGCCGCCGAAGGACGACTGAGGCCTCCGCGAATATCCTGCGGGCCATGAGCGAGGACCGGGTCGTCGTCGAGGTCGCGGACCACGTCGCGGAGGTGCGGCTGGTGCGCGCGGACAAGCACAACGCGCTGGACGGGCCGATGTTCCTGGCGATCGCCGCCGCGGCGGAGCGGCTGCGCTCGGAGCCGGGCGTGCGCGCCGTCGTGCTGCACGGGGAGGGCCCGAGCTTCTGCTCGGGGCTCGACGTCGCGAGCTTCATGAGCGGCCCGATCTCGACCGAGGACCTGCTCGCCCGCTCGAACGGCGAGGTCGCGAACCTCGCCCAGCGCGTGGCCTACGACTGGTCGCTCGTGCCCGTGCCGGTGATCGCCGCGATCCACGGCGCGTGCTTCGGCGGCGGGCTGCAGATCGCGCTCGGCGCCGACCTGCGGATCGCCGCGCCCGACGCGCGCCTCTCGGTGATGGAGATCAAGTGGGGCCTGATCCCCGACATGGGGATCACCCGCTTCCTGCCGCGGCTCGTGCGCGCCGACGTCGCCAAGGAGCTCGTCTTCACCGGCCGGGTCGTCGACGGCGCGCAGGCCGCCGAGATCGGGCTCGTCACCCGCACCGCCGCCGAGCCGCTCGCCGCCGCGCGCGAGCTGGCCGCCGAGATCGCCGGCAAGTCGCCCGACGCGATCCGCCGCGGCAAGCGGCTGCTCGACGAGACCTGGAACGCCGACGCCGGCGAGGCGCTGCTGCTCGAGTCCGTGCTCCAGACCGAGCTGCTCGGCTCGCCGAACCAGATCGCCGCGGTGACCGCGGGGTTCACCAAGGAACCCGCGCGGTTCACCGACCCGGCCTGAGCCGGGCTACCAGCTGATCTTGATCTCTTGAGCTTCACCTCGGGCGGGGTCTTGGCGACGTAGCGCTTGCCGTCCTGCTCCCAGACGACGCCGTTGCCGGAGGCGAGCTCGTCGGCGATCGCGCGCAGCCGCGCGGCCGCCTCCTCGCGCGGCAGGCGCTCCTTCTCCTTGAGCTTCAGCAGGTCGTGCGACATGAGGGGCTCCTTACAGGCCGTAGGTCTTCGAGACGATCTCGCGCTGGATCTCGTTCGTCCCACCGTAGATGGTCGAGACGAGCGCGGTGCGCACGTAGCCCTCCATGTCGTACTCGCTGGCGTAGCCGTAGCCGCCCATCATCTGCATGCCCTCGAGCGTCACCTGCTTGGCGACCTCGGTGGCCTTGAGCTTCGCCATCGAGGCCTCGCGCGGGAACAGCGCGTCCGGCGCGGCGTCGACCTTCTCGGCGGTGTCGTAGGTGATGAGGCGCGCGCACTCGAGCTCGGTGCCGAGGTCGGCGATCCGGTGGCGCAGCGCCTGGAAGCTGCCGATCGGGCGGCCGAACTGCTTGCGCTCCTTCACGTAGGCGAGCGTGTCGTCGAACGCGCGCTGCGCGAGGCCGACCATGTTCGCGGCGATGATCAGCCGCTCGACGTTCAGCCCGGCCATGAGCTGCATCCAGCCGCCGCCCTCGACGCCGACGAGGTTCTCGGCCGGCACGACGACGTCGTCGAAGAAGACGTCGTTGACCTCGCGCCCGCCCATCGTGTCGATGCCGCGGATCGTGATGCCCTCGGCGTCGGCGGGGACCTCGATCATCGAGATGCCCTCGTGCTTGGCGCCCGAGTCGTCGGTGCGCGCGATCAGCAGGATCCGCTCGGCGTGCTGGGCGGCGCTGATCCAGGTCTTGTGGCCGCTGATGACGTACGAGCCGTTGTCGCGGCGCGCCTTGCAGCGCAGGCTGCCGACGTCCGAGCCGGACTCGGGCTCGCTCATCGCGATCGCCATCACGTCGCCGCGGTTGATCGCGCCGAGCATGTCGGCCTTCTGCTCCTCGGTGCCGAAGCGCTCGTAGGCGCCGGCGACGATGAGGCTCACCGACATCCCGGCGATCGGCATCAGGCCGCGGGTCGACTCCTCGAGCAGCAGGCACAGGTCGACGACGCCGCCGCCCCCGCCGCCGTACTCCTCGGGGATCGCCACGCCGACCCAGCCGAGCTCGGCGAAGCGCCGGTAGAGGTCCTGGTTGTGCTGCTCGGTGAACTTCTCCGTCAGCTCCTCGCGCTGCTCGCGCGTGCCGCACTCGCGCGCGGCGAAGTCGCGCATCGCCTCGACGAAGGACTGCTGCTCATCGGTCATGACGAGGGTCATGGTCTGCTCGGGCTCCTCAGGGATGGCCGGGGACGGGGGAGGCGGGACCCTAGCAAGCAACCTGACGCCTGCGTCACGTTTCGGCGCGCACGTAGTTTCCCCGGACGGGCGACCGCACTCGCCCCGATTCCGCGCTCCCGGCCGCGCGGGAGACTCGCCGCAGATGTTCGAGGTCCGCATCCATGGCCGAGGGGGCCAGGGCGTCGTGACCGCCGCGGAGATGCTGTCGCTCGCGGCGTTCGACGAAGGACGCCACGCCCAGGCCTTCCCGAGCTTCGGCTCCGAGCGCAACGGCGCACCGGTCGTCTCGTTCTGCCGCATCGACGACCGCCCGATCCGCTCGCGCGAGCCGGTCGCCGAGCCGGACGCGCTGCTGATCCAGGATCCGACGCTGCTGCACCAGGTCGACGTCTTCGCGGGCCTGAAGCCCGACGGCTACCTGCTCGTGAACACGGCGCGCAGCTTCGCCGAGCTCGGCCTCGGCGACTTCGTCGCGGGGCGGCCGGCGCAGCGGCTGCTGACGGTGCCGGCGAGCGATCTCGCGCGCGAGCACACGGGGCGGCCGGTCGCGAACGCCGCGCTGCTGGCCGGGTTCGCCGCGCTCAGCGGGCTGCTGTCGCTCGCGTCGGTCGAGCTGGCGATCCGCGAGAAGCTGCCCGCGCGGGTGGCGGAGGGCAACGTCCTGGCCGCGCGCGACGCGCACGCCTGGGTGGTCGACGAGATGCGGGAGCTGGCCGATGCGCCGACAGGTTGAGGGCTCACGGGCGGTCGCCGAGGCGGTGGCGCTGTGCCGCCCCGAGGTGATCTGCGCCTATCCGATCTCGCCCCAGACGCACATCGTCGAGCGTCGAGAACCTCTCGCAGCTCGTGAAGCTCGGGGAGCTCTCGCCGTGCGAGTTCGTGAACGTCGAGTCCGAGTTCGCGGCGATGTCGGTCGCGATCGGCGCCTCCGCGGCGGGGGCGCGCGCCTACACGGCGACCGCGAGCCAGGGCCTGCTGTTCATGGTCGAGGCGGTCTACAACGCGGCGGGGCTCGGCCTGCCGATCGTCATGACCGTCGCCAACCGCGCGATCGGCGCGCCGATCAACATCTGGAACGACCACTCGGACGCGATGAGCCAGCGCGACAGCGGCTGGATCCAGCTCTACGCCGAGACGAACCAGGAGGCGCTCGACCTGCACATCCAGGCGTTCCGGCTCGCCGAGGAGCTCTCGACCCCGGTGATGGTGTGCATGGACGGCTTCATCCTCACGCACGCCTACGAGGAGGTGGAGATGCCGGCGCAGGCCGACGTCGACGCGTTCCTGCCGGCGTTCGAGCCGCGCCAGGTGCTCGACCCCGACGAGCCGGTGACGATCGGCGCGATGGTCGGGCCGGAGGCGTTCACCGAGGTGAAGATCCTCCAGCACTACAAGCAGATGCTCGCGCTCGACCGGATCCCCGAGATCGCGGCGGACTTCCAGCGCGCGTTCGGCCGCGACTCGGGCGGCCTCGTGCGCCCGTACCGGACCGAGGACGCCGAGACGATCGTCGTCGCGCTCGGCTCGGTGCTCGGCACGATCGAGGAGGCGGTCGACGAGCTGCGGGAGGAGGGCGTGCGGATCGGCGCGCTGGCGCTGACCTCGTTCCGCCCGTTCCCGCTCGACGCGGTGCGCGCGGCGCTCGAGCACGCGACGAACGTCGTCGTGCTCGAGAAGGCGCTGGCGGTGGGCATCGGCGGCATCGTCACCTCGAACGTGCGCCTGGCGCTCTCGGGGCTCCCGATCCACGGCTCGACGGTCATCGCCGGCCTCGGCGGGCGGCCGATCACCCAGCGCTCGCTGCGCGACCTCTTCCTCCGGGCGCACGCGGGCGAGCTCGAATCGCTCTCGTTCCTCGACGCCGACTGGGGGCTCGTCGAGCGCGAGCTCCAGCGGATGAGCCAGATGCAGCGCTCCGGTCCGCACGCCGAGAACATCCTGCGCGACGTCGGCGCCGTCGCGCACAAGGCCGTCTGAGGAGCACGATGAGCGCACCCGACAAGACCCGGATCCGCTTCTACCAGACGGGCAGCTTCGCGGTCGGCGGCCGCCTGCTCGACCCCGAGCAGCGCTCGGTGCAGGCCGAGGGCGAGCGTACGAACGCGATCACCTGCGGGCACCGCGCCTGCCAGGGCTGCGGCGAGGCGCTCGGCGCCCGCTACGCGCTCGACGCCGCCGTGCGCGCCGCCCAGGGGCGCGTGATCGCCGCGAACGCGACCGGCTGCCTGGAGGTCTTCTCCACGCCCTACCCGGAGACCTCGTGGCAGATCCCGTGGGTGCACTCGCTGTTCGGCAACGCGCCCGCCGTGGCGACCGGGATCGCCGCCGCGCTGAAGGCCAAGGGCCGCGAGGACGTCCGCGTGATCGGCCAGGGCGGCGACGGCGGCACGGTGGACATCGGCTTCGGCTGCCTCTCGGGGATGTTCGAGCGCGGCGACGACGTGCTCTACCTCTGCTACGACAACGAGGGGTACATGAACACCGGCGTGCAGCGCTCGGGCGCCACGCCGCCCGCGGCGCGCACGGCGACGACCCAGGCGGTCGGCGCGGAGCCGGGGAACGTCTTCGGCCAGGGCAAGAGCGCGCCGCTGATCGCGATGGCGCACGAGATCCCCTACGTCGCCACCGCGACGGTCGCCGAGCTGCGCGACCTCGAGCAGAAGGTCGAGGCCGCGATGGAGCTGCACGGCCCGCGCTACATCCACGTCTTCGTGCCCTGCCCGCTCGGCTGGGGGAGCGCCTCGAGCGACACGATCCGGCTCGCGCGGCTCGCGAAGGAGACCGGGATCTTCCCGGTGTTCGAGGCGCGTGACGGCGTGGTGAGCGGCGTCTCGAAGATCCGCCGGCGGCTGCCGGTGGAGGAGTACCTGCGCCCGCAGCGGCGCTTCGCGCACCTGTTCGGCGATCCGGGGCGCCCGGACGTCGTCGCGCGCATCCAGGCGGGCGCGGACCGCAACATCGCGCGGTTCGGCCTGCTCGAGGACGAAGGCGAGGGCCGGTGATGGAGAAGCCGTTTGCGATCACGCTCGACGTCGGTTCGTCGCTGGCCAACAAGACGGGCTCGTGGCGCGACGAGCGCCCGGTCTACGTGCACCGCCTGCCGCCGTGCAACGACGCCTGCCCGGCCGGCGAGAACATCCAGGGCTGGCTCTACGAGGCCGAGGCCGGCAACTACGAGGCGGCGTGGCGCGTGCTCGTGCGCGACAACCCGATGCCCGCCGTGATGGGGCGCGTCTGCTACCACCCGTGCGAGACCGCCTGCAACCGCACGCACCTCGACGAGGCGGTCGGCATCAACGCCGTCGAGCGGTTCCTCGGCGACGAGGCGATCAAGCAGGGCTGGCGCGTGGAGCCCGAGGCCGAGCCGAGCGGCAAGCGGGTGCTCGTCGTCGGCGCCGGGCCGTCCGGGCTCTCGGCCGCCTACCACCTCGCGCTGCGCGGGCACGCCGTGACGATCCGCGAGGCCGGGCCGATGACCGGCGGGATGATGCGCTTCGGCATCCCGCGCTACCGGCTGCCGCGTGAGGTCCTCGACGCGGAGATCCGGCGGATCCTCGACCTCGGCGTCGAGCTCGAGCTCGAGTCGAAGGTCGAGAACATCGAGACCGCGATGCGCGAGGGCGGCTTCGACGCCGCGTTCCTCGCCGTCGGCGCGCACCTGGGCAAGCGCGCGTACATCCCCGCCGGGGAGGCCGCGCACATCCTCGACGCGGTGAGCCTGCTGCGCAGCATGGAGGGCGAGGAGCGCCCGCTGCTCGGGCGGCGCGTCGTCGTCTACGGCGGCGGCAACACGGCGATCGACGCGGCGCGCACGGCCAAGCGGCTCGGGGCCGAGGAGGCGATCATCGTCTACCGGCGCACGCGGGCGCAGATGCCCGCGCACGAGTTCGAGGTCGAGGAGGCCGAGGACGAGGGCGTGCTGATGCGCTGGCTCTCGACGATCAAGCAGGCCGACGAGGGCCGGCTCGTGCTCGAGAAGATGGAGCTCGACGAGACGGGCTTCCCGCAGCCGACCGGGGAGACCGAGGAGCTCGAAGCCGACTCGGTCGTGCTCGCGCTCGGCCAGGAGGCCGACCTGTCGCTGCTCGAGGGGGTCGAGGGGCTCGTCGTCGAGGACGGCGTCGTGCAGGTCGGGCCGGACATGCAGACCGGCCACCGCGGCATCTTCGCGGGCGGCGACATGGTGCCCGCCGAGCGCACGGTGACCGTGGCGATCGGCCACGGCAAGCTCGCGGCGAAGAACATCGACGGCTGGCTGCGCGGCGTGCCGTGGGAGCACCCGCCGCGCCCGGACGTCGTGACCTTCGACCAGCTCAACGTCTGGTACTACGCCGACGCCGACCGCACGGTCGCGCCGCAGCTCGACGCGGTGCGCCGCACGTCGACCTTCGACGAGGTCCAGCTCGGGCTCGACGAGACCAACGCGCTCTTCGAAGCGCGCCGCTGCCTCTCGTGCGGCAACTGCTTCGGCTGTGACAACTGCTACGGCGTCTGCCCGGACAACGCCGTGATGAAGGTCGACGAGGCCGACGGCTACAAGTTCGACCTCGACTACTGCAAGGGCTGCGGGATCTGCGCGAAGGAATGCCCGTGCGGCGCGATCATCATGGAACCGGAGCAGATCTGACGGCGCCTCCGGGCGCCTGACGCCACCCGTGCCGAGCGGGCCGTGCGGAGCACTTGCCCGCTCGGACGCGCGGCGCCATGCATCCCGGATCCGCTCGTCAGCTCCGCTCCGGCCGGGGCAGATCTGACGCGATCCGCTCCGGTCGGAGAGCATCTGCCTCCGGGTTGGCGCGCCTGCGCTACCGTCCGCGGCATGCGCCGGATGCTCGTGGGGCTGCTGGGCGGGATGCTGCTGGTCGGGGTGCCCGGGCTCGTCCCGGCCGGCGCCGGAGCGGTGAAGAAGCGGCCGCCGACGGCGCGGCTGAGTGCGTTCTCCTCGTGCCCGGACCTCGTCGCCTACGCGCGGCGCTACGCGGGCTCCCCGGGGGTCGCCTTCGGGGTCCCGGCGCGGGCGGTCCCGCAGCCGGCGGTCCCCTTCGCCGGGCTCGTCCCCGCACCCCCTCCGGGGCAGGGCGGCACGATCCCCCAGCCGGTCGCCGCGGTGCCGACCGCGGAGAACCGCGCGACCACGGACACGTCGTTCTCGGGGACGAACAACCAGGAGGCCGCGGTCGACGAGGCGGACATCGCCAAGAGCTGAAGCTCGAGGGCACGCCGCGCGCGCTGCTGCTGCGCGGCGACCGCGCGCTCGTGATCGCGCAGGACGGCGGCGGCGGGCCGATGCCGCTCGGCGACGCGCGCGTGGCGCCGGCCGTCGGGCTGCCCTACGACGCCGCCGCGGTCGTGCGCCTGACCGAGGTGGCGATCGGTGACCCGGCGAAGCTCAGCGTCTCGCGCACGCTGACCGTCGACGGCTCGTACGTCGCCGGGCGGCTCACCGGCGGCACGGCGCGGGTCGTCCTCAACACGCCGCCCGAACTCGACTTCGGCTCCACCGATCCGGCGCCGGCACCGGCGCCGGGCGTGGCGCCCCCCGCGGTCGCGGCCGCCACCCGTCCGGGCCTGCGCGCGTTCGTCCCCGAGACGGTCCTGCGCAGCCGGATCACCAACCGCACCTTCCGCCGCTCGCTGGTCGGCTGCGGCGAGGTCCGTCGCCCCGCGCGCTACGCCGGGCTCGACCTGCTCACCGTCCTCACCATCGACCTCGACCGGGGCCTCTTCAACGTCGATCGCGACGCCGTGATGGCCGGCGCCGAGACGGTCTACGCCTCCGAGCGCTCGCTCGTCGTCGCCAGCCGGCGCTACATCGCGGGGTTCGATCGCCCGGCGGACGTGCCGGAGACGATGACGACGCAGATCCACCGCTTCGACACGAGCGAGGCGGGGGAGACGACCTACGCGGCGAGCGGCTCGGTGCCCGGGTTCGTCCTCAACCAGTTCTCGATCTCCGAGCACGAGCGCGCGCTGCGCGTGGCGACGACCGAGGAGCCGCTGTGGCTCGACGGCGCCCCGCGGCGCGACAGCGAGAGCGGGGTCTCG
>JALOLQ010000171.1 GCA_025455895.1 Solirubrobacteraceae bacterium | reverse complement strand
AGCTCGGCGAGCGCGTCCGGGTTGCCGGCGACGTTCGCGAACGTCACCCCGCCGTTGTCGCCCTTCATGCGCCGGCGCCCGGTGAACTTCGAGAACGACGCGATGCCGCCCGCGCCCACGTCGTCGCTGAGCCGCATGAAGAACGCGAACAGCGTGACGAGCAGCAGGATCGGCAGCAGGAACTGGACGAGGATCTTCTTCGTCGGGATGTCGGACTGCTGGTCGACGACGATCGTCGCCCCCGCGCGCTGCAGCGCCGTGAGCAGCGAGCCGGTGCTCGCGCCGCTCGACGGGTACGCGGCCCACAGGGTCTCGGCGGGCCGCGGCGGCGGCTCGCCCTCGCGGGCCTGACGCTCCTCGGGGCGCGTGACGAGGACGATCCGGCTGTCCTGGTCGTAGAGCGTCGCCGTCGCGATCTGGCGATCACGGGCGAGCTCGGTGACCTCGGTGAGCGTGACCTGCCGGCCCGGGCTCTGGGGCTGGATGTCGTCCAGCAGGCTGAAGAACGTGATGCCCAGGGCGATCGCCGCGAGCAGCAGGAACCAGGCGAGCGGGTCCTTGAGCAGGATCTTCAGGGCGCGCTGCCCGATCTCGGACAGGCGCTGGCGCAGCTTGTAGCTCGTCGACTGGCGCTGCTCGATGACCGACTTCTTCGGGGCGGGCTGCTTGGGCATGGGGGTGCGTGAGGTCCTGGATCGGGACGGCGGACGGGGCGCCCGGCGGTGAGGCCGCCGGGCGCCCCGGGCCGTCCGGGGGTGTGCGGGGCGGGGCTACCGCTTGGCGGCGGCCCTCCGCAGGGTCAGCGTCGCGGTCTTCGCCGCCTCCTGGCCGCCCGTGGGCGTGTAGGTGACGCGGACGGTCACGCGCAGGTTGCCCTTGCGCAGCGCGGCCTTCGCCGCGCGGCTGGGCTTCAGCGTGAACCGCACGGTGCCGCCCGAGGCGCGCGTGGAGGCCGCCGAGGCGATCGTCACGGTGCGCCGGCCGATCCGGGCGGTCGCGCTCGTGCGCACGTTGCCCGCGCCGGGGACCTGAACGCTGACCAGGACGTTCCCCTTCGAGGCACGCGGCTTCGACAGGGTGAACACGTTGCTGGGCGCGGCCGGCGCCGGCGGCGGAGCCGGCGTCCCCGACGGTGCGGGCGTGGCCGGCGGCGGCGTCACGGGGTTCCCGCCGCCACCACCGCCGCCACCGCCACCGGTGGTCTTCTGCCAGCCGACGGCGTCCACGCCCGACTGCGCGACCTGGCGGATCGAGTCCGACAGCGGCGAGTAGTCGAACGCGCCCAGGCCGGCCTGGCCGAGGTTGCTCAGCGCGTTGTTCATGTAGTCCTTGACCGTGCGCGCCTTGCGCTCCTCGGCGGCCTGGTCGGGCAGTGCGCTGTACGGGCCCGAGTAGTCGTCCCAGACGAGCGCGTAGGTCAGCGAGCAGATCCCGTAGCCGGCGGGCGAGGAGTCCACCGCGGACACCTGCGACCAGTCGGCCGTCGTGGCGTCACCGCCGGTCGGCAGGCCGGTGAGGTTCGCCGACAGGCAGTTCGACCCGCGCGCGCCGCTGGTCAGGAAGCCGGTCGGGGCGGACTGCGGGTCGGCGAAGCCGGCGAGGTTCTTCGTCTGGAGCTTGACCCAGAACTTGTCGTCGGCGGCGCCGGGCTGGCGCTCGAAGGCGAGCGAGCGCTGCTGACGGACGGTCGAGAGGTCGCCGTAGCCGATCGACCCGTCGAAGTCGTTGACCTTGTTGATCAGGTCGTCGTTGCCGTTGCCCGCCGTCGGCAGGACCTCGGTGCTCTGGAGCGTCGGGATCGAGTCCTCGTTGCAGCTGAGACGCCCGGAGGGTGCGAACTGCGGCGTCTGCGCGGCACACTTCGTGACGGCGTCACCCGCTTCCGGAACGCCCGCGTTGTCGTTGTTGACATCCCAGGCGACGACCTTGTCGGGGTTCGGCCACGTGCGCGTGTCGGGCGTCACGTAGGTCGAGAGCCAGCCCCGCGAGGGGTTGAGCTTGTCCAGGTAGTCCTTGAAGGCGAACGACGTGCCCGAGTCGTCCAGGCGCCGGACCCGGAAGATCGGGTGGTCCTGGCAGCGGGTGTCGGAGGCCTCGGCGGCGGTGCCGTTGCCGTCGTTGATCCACGCCACGAGCTCGCCCCACTCGTCGAGGTCGTCGCCGCCGTTCCAGATCGCCTCGAGCTGGGTGCGGGTGAGCTGCAGGCGCGCCCGGTCGGCATTGCCGAAGTCCGAGATCTGCGCCTTCTCGGCCGCGCTGAACAGGGTCGGGCTGCTGACGTCGGCGTCACCGCCGCCGGTGAACGGGGTCGCCGTGCCGGGCTTCGCCCAGATCGTGCAGCCGTCGGGCAGGTTCACCGCGACGGCGACCGCGCCGTTGGCCAGCGGGATCGTCCGCATCAGGCCCTCGTCGCCGAGCGCGTCGGTCCCCTTGTTGATGTCCGACTGGTTGGCCGGGCTGACCGGCTCGTCGGACATGCCGAAGCGCGGAGCCTGGTTGCGGCTCTGCGAGCCGTCGGCGTTGCTGCCGGTGCGCTCACCGACCGCGCGCCGGCCGGCGCCCGAGCCCTGGGACTCGTAGGTCACCGCCGGGCCCGAGCCGTTGCAGAAGACCGGGTTGAAGTTCGGGATGAAGACCTGGTTGTGGGCGGAGGCGGCGAACGAGGCACCGCGGCCGATGACGTTGTCGCCCTCGCACTGCTGGGTGGTGAAGGCGGCCGACGCGGAGCCGGCGAGGCCCGCCGAGGCGAGCAGGGCGGCGACGGCGGCCCCCGCCGCCATCGTCGCGCGGCGCATCCGGGCGCCGTCGAGCGTTCGAGACATGATGGGTCGAGCGTCCTTTCCGGGAGGGAAGGTCAGGGAACGAGCGCGAGCGTAGTCACGGGAATTCCCGAGGTCCGGCTCTTCACCGGAAAGACACAGGCGCTTCACGAGAGGGCCCCAGGTCGGTCACCAGATGTTCTCCAGATGTTCATCTCTTGTTCACCTGAAGTTCACGGGCGGAAGCGCACCGCGAGCCCGCGTCGCTCGGCGAGCGCCCCGGCGGGCGTCTCGTGCGTCACGATCGCCTGCCCCGCCAGCGACCCGGCCGCGCGCAGGCGCCCGCGCAGCGCGCGGGCCAGCGGGACGCGGACGACGACGACCCCGGCGCGGCGGACGCTGCGCCGGGCGGTCGCCAGCGTCCGCACGCCCCCGGTGAGCCGCCCCCGGGCGTCCGGGAGCCGGCCGCGGACGAGCACGCGCAGCGTGCCCCCGGCGGGAGCCCGGACCCGGAAGCGCAGCCGCGCGCCGCGCTCGGCGCTCACGCGGACGGTGAGCGCCGCCGGCCGCTCGTCGGGCGGCTGGGCCGAGGGCGGCGCGTCCACCGCGTCGGCCGGGGCCTCCGGCGGCGGCGGCTCGGCCGGCGCCGCGTCGAGGCGGTCCGCCACGAAGGCGTCCTGGCGGTCGTTCGCGTCGCCGAAGAAGAGGTTCGTCGCGGCCGACAGGTAGGCGAGCCGCCGGCCGTCGGCACTGATCGCCGGCAGCGCCCCGGCCGACCCGTCCGCGTCGGCCCCGCCCACGCCGAGCGAGACGCGCTCGGCCGTGCGCGTGGCGAGGTCCACGAGGTACAGCTCGCGCGCCAGCGCGGCCGGCCGCGCGGGACCGTCGAGCCGCAGCCCCGGGAACGAGAAGAGCGTCCGGAAGGACGTCATCAGCAGCCAGCGGCCGTCGTCGGAGAGGCTCAGCCCGTCCACGGGGGCGTTCGTGGGCGTCGCCGCGCCGACGTCCCGCGTGAGCTCCAGCGTCCCGGCCTTGCGTGAGACGCCCGCCGACATGTCGGTCACCCACGCGTCGGCCGCGTTCCCGGTGGCCGCGACGCCGCGCCCGTAGGCGTTCGTGAGGAACGCGATGCGCCGCCCGTCACCGCTCAGCGCCGGTACGCTGTTGACGAGGCCGCCCACGTAGCCGTCGGGAACCCCGAGCGGCCCGTAGCAGGGCCCGGTGAGGGCCGGGTCGTCGCTGATCGGCGTCCCCGGCGGGCACGCCGGGTCGTCGAGATCGCTGATGCCGCTCACCCGCCGCGTGATCGCGGCCGGTCCGTCGGCGACCCGGCGCCAGAGCAGGTACTCGAGCGCCGGGTTCTCGACCTCGCCGGGGAGGAACACGGTCTGGGACGGCGCCGCGCGCCCGACCCACGCGACGCTCGAGCCGTCCGCGCTGATCGTGGCGGCGGCGAGCGCCCCGCCGGCCGGCTCGCCGGTCGCGCGGTCGATCGTCACCAGCCGCGTGCGGCGCTCGAGCCGGTCGCGGACGAACACCTGCTGCGCGGGCGTGGTCGGGGCGTCCGCCGACGGGAGGTCGCTCGCCTGGGTGGTGCGGAAGACGACGTAGCGCCCGTCGCGCGAGAGCGCCGCGCGCGCGGTGGCCTCCGCGCCCGCGTTCGCGCCGGGACGATCGAGCTCGGGCGGCGCGGCGGCGTAGGCGCGGAGACGAGGTCGTAGGCCCGCTGATCGCTCGCCGGGACGCGCAGGTCGCGGACGTACACGTCGACGTTCCCGTTGTCGTCGGCCGGGACGAGCCGCTCGCCGGTCGAGAACGCGACGAACCGCCCGTCGGCGCTCACCGAGGGATTCAGCGCGCCGCGCGTGCGCAGCGTCTCCGGTGCGGCCTCCGGGCGCACGTCGCCCGCGGCCACGAGCTCGAGCCGGTTCGTCTCCAGGTCCTGGCGGAAGATCCCGCCCTGCGTGAAGGCGTCGGCCGGGTCGGCGAACCCGTCGGGGAAGAGGTTGCGCGCGCGGGTCGTGAACACCACGTGGCGCCCGTCGCCCGAGAGCGCGATCTGCGAGGTCGTGTCGTCGGCCTGTTCGAGGCGCTCGAAGGAGGCCGACACGATCCGCGCGCCCGGCGCCACGTACGCCGGCGCGCCTGGGACGACCAGGGCGAACCCCGCCGCGACCGCCAGGATCGCCGCCGTCCTCACCGGATCACCACCGAGCGCCGCACGGTGGCCGCGTTGCCGGCCCGGTCGCGCACCCGCACGCTCACGCGGTAGCGGCCCGGCCCGCGGTAGCGGCGGGCGGCACGGGCCCGGCCGGCGGCGCGCGCGCCGTCGCCCCACGTGATCCGGGTCTCGGCGGCCGCGACGCCGGAGCGGCCACGGCCGTCGCTCACCGTCACGCGCGCCACCCGGCCGCGGACCTGCACCGCCACCCGCGGCGCGCGGCGGTCGACCTTGAGGTCCGCGGTGACGCTCGTCGTCTCCTGCCCGGCGTCGTCGGTGGCCACGACCGTCAGCGCGCGCCGGCCGTCGGCGACGTCGGCGAGCGGCAGCGTGAACCGCTCCGCGCGCAGGCCGTCGGCCACGACCTCGTCGTCGACCACCACCGCGTAGGAGATGCGCCGCACCGCGTGCCGCGCCGGGTCCCAGGCGATCTCGACGCGCTCGCCGCGCACCCACTCCAGCGGCGCCTGGGCGTTGAAGACGTCCGGCGGCGCGTCGACGAGGCCGGCCGCCACCTGCCGCCCGGCGCCGGTGCCCTGGGTGAACGCGACGAGCCCGTCGCCCAGGCCGGAGCCGGCCAGGCGGAAGGCGTCGACCACCCCGCCGCGCGGCGCCGAGAGCGTGCGGTCGCTCGTCACGCCGTCCGCGCGGCGTTCGCGCAGCACCAGGCCGCCGCGCGCCCCCGCGGCCGGGTTGGCCTTCCAGGCGAGGGCGGCGGCGCCGCCGGCCGCGAGATCGCCCTGCGGGTCGGGCGGCGTCTGCAGGCCGCCGGCGTCCAGGCGGACCGGGGCGGCGCCGGCCGTGTCGCTGAAGTCCCCGGCGAGCACGGTCGCCCCGGCGCCGAACAGCACCAGGCGCGAGGGACCCGCGGCGGCCGCCGCGACCGGACCGAGTGCGTCCGGTCCCTCCGCTCCCTCGCCGTCCACGTCGAACGGCGCCGCGAACGTCGCGGCCTCCGGCGCGAACGCGTCGGGCGTGACCGCCGCAAGCGCCCGGGGGCGGGTGAAGCCGGCTCCGTCGGCGGGCTGCTGGCGCCACGCCACCACCGCCTCGCCGAAGCGCCCGACGTCGAGCGAGAACTG
>JALOLQ010000170.1 GCA_025455895.1 Solirubrobacteraceae bacterium | reverse complement strand
TCCTCCGAGCGGCCGTCGACGCCTACCAGCCTCGGGCTGCCCGGGACCGCGATTTCGCGCTCGCGGCAGGCTTTCCCCGCCGCGACGATGACCCGCGCCCGATCTCGCAGATCCCCGAGCACGAACTGCTCGACGGCTTCGGCACGTGACGCTGCTCATCGACGCCGCGCCGATCGTTGCGCTCGCTGACCCCGGCGAGCCACAGCGAGGGGCGATCCTCGACATCCTCGCCGGCGAGACCGGGCACCTCGTGATCCCCGCGCCGACGACCGCGGAGATCGACTACCTGCTCGGGCAGCGCTTCGGGAGCGGCGCCCGACGGGCGTTCCTCGCGGACCTGGCGGCCGGGCGATTCGCCGTCGGGCACCTGGATCGCACGGACTACGAGACCGTCATCGATCTCGAGACACGCTACGCGGACCTCGAGCTCGGGCTCGCCGACTGCGCGCTCGTCTGCCTCGCCGCGACCCACCGGACCACCCGCATCCTCAGCTTCGACGAACGACACTTCCGCGCCGTGGCGCCGCTGCACGGTGGAGCGTTCACGCTCCTGCCGGCGGACATCTGAGAGGCCCGGGACGACGTCCCCGCAGGCGGCGAGAACGGGAGCGACGGGGCTCGAACCCGCGACCTCCGGCGTGACAGGCCGGCGCTCTAACCAACTGAGCTACGCCCCCGGGCGCACCGGCAGTATGACAACTCGCTGAAAAGTTCGTCCCAGGGGCGCAACTCGTGCCGAACACCCGTGTTCCGGCGGGCAGTACCCCCAACGATCCATTGCCTGGGAGGGCACGGAACACATGCGATCCACCCGCCTCACCATCCCCCTGACCGCCGCGCTCGCGGCGCTCCTCGTCTCCGCCGCGGTCGCCGTGGCGGCCACGATCACCGGCACCGACGGCCGTGACCGCCTCCGCGGCACGCCGGATGCCGACACCATCTCCGCCCTCGCCGGCAGCGACCTCGTGAAGGGCTTCGGCGGCGACGACCAGATCGACCTCGGCGCCGGCGTGGACTTCGCGCTCGCCGGGTCGGGCAACGACACCGTCAAGGGCGCCGACGGCAACGACTGGATCGCCGGCGGCTCCGGCGACGACAACCTCCAGGGCGAGCAGGGCCGTGACCGGCTCTGGGGCCAGTCCGGCAACGACACCGTCAAGGGTCTCGCCGGCGACGACCGCATCTGGGGCGGCGCGGGCGACGACGACCTCCAGGGCGACACGCCCGGCGTCGGCGACCTCTTCTCCAACGACCGCATCTGGGGCGGCACCGGCAACGACAAGATCTCCGGCGGCGACGCGCGTGACCGCCTCGGCGGCGGCGACGGCAACGACACGATCGCCGGCGACGCGGGCAACGACCGCATGAGCGGCGGCACCGGCGACGACATCCAGGACGGCGGCGAGGGCAACGACGTCATCTTCGCCAACCTCGGCGCCGACCAGAGCAAGGGCTCGGGCGGCAATGACGTCCTCTGGGCGCTCGCCAAGGGCGACGTGACTCCGGGCCCGAACGGCGCGGTCGACCAGCTCGGCGACATCCTCGACGGCGGCGAGGGCGACGACACGTTCCGCACCCGCGACGGCGAGGTCGACAAGATCACCTGCGGCCCCGGCAACGACAAGGCGATCCTCGACACCGTCGACGTGATCACCGACGTCACGCCGGAGAACGCCAACGGCTCCTGCGAGCGGGTCGAGCGCAAGAACGCCGGCGAGCAGCAGCAGCCCAAGCGCGGCGGCGGCATCCGCGACTTCTTCCGCGGCCTGCTGAACGGCGACCGCGACGAGGACAACGCGGGCGACGACGTCGCCAAGCAGGAGCGCGAGAAGCCGCGCAGCTTCTAGGGACGCATCACCACGGCGCGCGGTCCTGGACCGCCGCGCGCCGCCTGCCACACGCGAGGCCCCGCACTGCGGGGCCTCGCGGCGTTCCGGGGCGGGTCGAGTGGTCGTTTGTGCGCCTCCACGGCGCACAAACGACCTTTCGACCACCAGGGCGCGCACTACCGTTCCGCCCGTGATCGAGCGGCCCGAGCCCCACACCCCGAACCCGCTGACGCTCATCGCGCGCGACCTGCGCAACGAGCGCGCCGCCACCGTCCCCTACCCGCCGGGCGACACGCGCTTCAGCCTCGCGCGCACCCGGCGGTTCATGCGCGACCCGCTCGGCGTGATGCTCGACGGCTACGAGCGCCACGGGCCCGTCTTCACGCTCCGGATCCTGCACCACGACCTCGTGATCATGCTCGGGCCCGAGGCCAACCACCACATCCTCGTCTCCAACGCGCACAACTTCTCGTGGCGCGGCGGCCAGCTGCGCGGCCTGATCCCGTTCCTCGGCGACGGGCTGCTGACCACCGACGACCCCTACCACCGCGCCCACCGCAAGGTCATGGTCCCGGCCTTCCACCGCGAGCGCATCCGGCGCGCGACGGAGATCATGGAGGAGGAGGTGGAGCGCGCGGCCACCGCGTTCGTGCCGGGCGCGGTGCTCGACCTCTACGCGTGGACGCGTGACGTGTCGCTGCGGATCGCGATGCGCGCGCTGTTCGGGCTCGACCCGGACCTCGCGCGCGCGGGCGACCTCGACGCCGCACACGAGTTCGAGGCCGCGCTCTCCTTCCACGCGCGCGGCCTGCCCGGCCAGCTCGCGCGCGGGCCGGGGACGCCGTACGCGCGCGTGCTGCGCTCGCGGGAGCGGCTCGACGCGCTGCTCTACGGCGAGATCGACCGCCGGCGCGCCGCCGGCACCGGCGGCGAGGACCTGCTCTCGCTGCTGATCGCGGCCACCGACGAGGACGGCGACCCGCTGCCGCGCGACCAGGTCCGCGACGAGGTGATGACGCTGCTCTTCGCCGGGCATGACACCACCACCTCGACCGTCGCGTTCCTCTTCCACGAGCTGGCCGAGAACCCCGAGCTCGCCGAGGACCCGGGCGTGAGCATCGAGATGCTGCTCGCCGAGACGCTGCGCAAGTTCCCGCCCGCCTACGTCGGGCCGCGGCGCTCGATCGCGCCGTTCGAGTTCCAGGGCGTCCCGGTCCCCGGGCTGGCGTTCGTCTGGTACTCCTCGCTGGCCAGCCACCGCCTGCCCGACGTCTGGCCCGAGCCCGAGCGCTTCGACCCCTTCCGCTTCACGCCGGAGAACCGGGCGCGGATGCGCAAGGGCCAGTACGTCCCGTTCGGCAGCGGCACGCGGACGTGCATCGGGATGCGCTTCGGCGAGGCGGAGATCGCCGTGATCGCGCGGGCGATCCTCGAGCGCTGCCGGCTCGAGCTGCTGCCCGGGTACCGGCTCGACCTGCGCACCGCGCCGACGATCTCGCCGGCGCACGGGCTGCCCGTGCGCGTGCGGCGCGCGACCGTGGCCTGAGCGCTCAGGCCGCGCCGGGCGGCGGCTGGCTGGGCGGCGGGGTCGAGCCGCCCTCGGGCGGCTTCGGCGGCATGAGGTTGCCGAACGGGTCGGTCCCGCCCTCGCCGGGCGCCGGCGGCACGGGCCCGGACGGCGGCGGAGCGGCCGGGGGCGCCGCGGACGGCTCGGCGATCGGGGGCGCCGACGGCGCCGCGAACCCGCCGCCCGCCGCGCCGGCGCCGAAGACCTCCATCGACGAGGTCAGCGCCGGCGACCCGTGGGCCTCGCGCAGCGCGAAGTACAGGACGGCCTGCACGAGCGCCTGGATCGGCGCCAGCGCGAGCATCAGCAGCAGCGTGACGAGGAAGGTGAGGATGAACGTGTCCCCGATCGCGGCGATCGAGCCGATCACGATCGAGGCGACGATGACGATCGCGAAGATCGCGACGAGCACGCCGAAGACCTGCCAGCCGTTGCCCTTCACGAGCTCGCGGCTGCGCCCGAGCGCCTTGAACACGCCGGGGTTCTCGAGCACGACGACCGGCGCGGCGACCGCCCAGATCGTGATCAGGATCAGCCCCGGGATGATGAAGAGGAGCAGCCCGAAGACGACGGCGATGCCGGCCACGAGGCCGACGAGGAACAGCGGGAAGAGCACGTGCGTGACCGAGCCGAAGAGCTCGCCGGCCGACGCGTCCAGGCGCCCGTCCTCGTGCACGTCCTGGACCGCCTTGACGACGATCCCGGCGAACCACAGGCTGGCCACGATCGAGACCATGTTCGCCAGCAGCTGGCCGCCGGCGCTCTCGTCGAAGATCGCGCCGAGCAGCGCGACGGGGATGAACAGGACGAGCGCCGCCGGGATCACGGTCCCGGCGGTCTTGCCGTAGATCTCGAAGACGCGCGAGAGCACGGCCCCGATGTCGATCTTGCGTTGCGTCATGGGCGGCAGCTCCTTGGAGCGGGGGCGGGAACGCCGAACGCTAGACCACCCGCCCGTCGGCACGGCAGGCGGCGCCACCGGCAGGGACCGTGCGCCGAGCGCCGAAACCCGACGCACCACGTCCCCGCGACCGGAGCGTCCAGCATGCAACGCGGCTTCTTCCCCTCGCTGTTCGACATCTCCTTCACGAGCTTCGTCACGACGAAGGTCATCAAGGTGCTGTACGTCCTGACCCTGGCGCTGCTCGTGCTCGCCTACGTCGTCATCGCGATCACGCTCTTCACCTCGGGCGGGGAGACGACGGTCGGCCTCGACGAGGCGGGGAACGTCACCACCGAGGACGGAGGCGGCAACACCGGCCTG
>JALOLQ010000005.1 GCA_025455895.1 Solirubrobacteraceae bacterium | reverse complement strand
CTGCACCTGGCCAAGCTCCTGCGCTCGGGCGGCAACGTCCTGCTGCTCGACGAGCCGACGAACGATCTCGACGTCGACACGCTGCGCGCGCTCGAGGAGGCGGTGCTGAGCTTCGCCGGCTGCGCGGTGATCATCTCCCACGATCGCTGGTTCCTGGACCGCGTCGCCACCCACGTGCTCGCCTTCGAGGGCGACTCGCAGGTGACGTGGTTCGAGGGCAACTTCGAGGCCTACGAGGAGCACCGCCGCGAGCTGCTCGGCGCCGAGGCCGACCGGCCGCACCGCATCACCTACAAGCGCCTGACCCGGAGCTGACGATGACCGACCGCCCCGCCGCGATCGACCGCGAGACCTGCGCCGACGCCGGCGAGGCCGAGGTCGTGATCTTCGAGTTCACCGACCCGGGCTGCCCGTGGGCGTGGTCGGCCGAGCCGTTCCGCCGGCGGATCAACTGGCTCTACGGCGAGAAGATCATCTGGAAGCCGGTGATGGTCGGACTCGCCGAGACGCCGGAGGACTTCACCGCGAAGGGCTTCACGCCCGAGAAGCAGGCGGCGTCCTTCCGCCGGATCGCCCACGACCACGGGATGCCGATCGACACCTCCGTGCGCCCGCGGATGACGGCGACGGTCCCCGCCTGCCGCGCGGTGATCGGCGCGCGCCTGCACGCCCCCGAGCGCGAGCGCCACCTCCTGCGCCGGCTGCGCGTGCACCACATGATGGGCAACCTCATCGACGAGGACCCGACGATCTCCGCCGCGGCCCGCGACGCGGGCCTCGACGGCGAGCAGGTCCTCGAATGGATGGCCGGCGACGATGTCAGCGCGGCCCTCGCCGAGGACATGGAGCACGCCCGGCGCCCGATGGACCCCGCGCGCGTGCTCGACGAGAAGCTCGCCAACTGGTCGGGCGGGCGGCGCTACACGTGCCCGTCCTACGAGATCTGCCGCGTCCGCGACGGGGTGAAGATCGCCGTGCCCGGCTTCCAGCCCTTCGCCGCCTACGACGTCGTGCTCGCGAACCTCATCCCCGGCACCGAGCGCCGCGAGCCGCCGGCGACGGCCGCCGAGGTGCTCGCCTGGACCGGCACGCCGCTCGCCTCGCAGGAGGTGGCCGTCGTGATGGACACCGGCCGCGACGAGGCGCGCGAGCGGCTCGGCCGCGTCGCGCTCGAGCACCACCTCGGCAGCGACGGGCTCTGGACGCTGGCCTAGTCGCCGGGCTCGAGCACCTCGAGGCCGAGGGCGGCGGCCCAGACGGCCGCCCCGCCGACGATGTCCTCCCAGGGCAGCGCGGTCCCGCGCAGCGCCTCCCCGCCGAGCAGACCGTCGAGCCGGCAGCCGCGGATCACGCAGCGCGTCATGCGCGCCCCGCGCAGGTCCAGCTCGCGCAGGTCGCAGTCCTCGAAGCGGCAGAGCGCCAGGTCCGCCTCGAGCAGGTCGGCACCGCGCAGGTCGCAGCCGTCGAAGACGACGCGCCGCAGCGTCGCGGCGGTGAACGAGGCGAGGCCGAGGCGACAGCCCGCGAAGGTCGCGTCCTCGACCTCGGCGCCGGGCAGCGCGATGCCCGTCATCCGGCAGCCCTCGAAGCGCACCGCCCGCAGGCGGGCCGACGGCAGCCGCGCGTTGGCGAGGTCGCGGCCCTCGACGGCCGCGCCGCGCAGCGTGTACGCGCGCAGCTCGGCGCCCGCGATCAGCGCGTCGGCCCCCGGGCTCACGCCAGCGCGTCCAGCGCCTCCGGCAGCCCGCGGAGGTCGTCGAGCACGGTGTCCGCGCCGGTGAGGTCGGCCGCCCCGAACGGGCCGGTCGCCACGGCGACGACCCGCACCCCGTCGGCGCGGGCGCAGGCGATGTCGCGCGGGGTGTCGCCGACCACGACGGTGCGCTCGCGCGGCCACGGCGCCCCGCCGTTCCACGCCTCGCCCGCCCGCCGCCGGGCGACCGCGGGCAGGTCCGAGCGGTCCTCGGAGTCCGAGCCGAAGCCGCCCTGCCCGTCGGCGAACCAGCCGCCGAGCCCGGCCGCGCGCAGCTTCAGCCGCGCGATCGGCTCGAGGTTGCCGGTGACGAGTGAGAGCCGGCGGCCGCCGTCGAGCGCCTGGAGGGTCTCGACGGCGTGCGGAGCGACGTGCGCGGAGAGGTCGTCGGGGACGAGCGCGGCGTAGCGGCGCGCCGCGGCCTCGCGGAAGCGGTCCAGCCCGTCGTCGATGGCGCGCGCCGAGACCCCGCCGCGCAGCAGGATGTCGCGCGCGATGTCCGGGTCGGTGCGCCCGCCGGTCTCGACCTTCACGCCGCGCAGGTCGACCTCCCACACCTCCTCGAGCGCGTCGTGCAGCGCGTCGCGGTGCGCGTCGGCGGCCCGCAGCAGCAGCGTGCCGTCGATGTCGAACAGCAGCAGCACTCAGCGGGTGAACGTCAGCTCCGCCGACAGGCGCAGCGCGAACGCGGCGAGCAGCCGGGCGGCGTCCTCGACGTCCGAGAGCTGGCAGACCTCGACCGGCGAGTGCATGTAGCGCAGCGGCAGCGAGACGAGGCCGGTCGGGATGCCGTCGCGCGAGAGGAAGATCGCGTCGGCGTCGGTGCCGGTCCCGCGCGTCGTGCCCTCGAGCGTGTAGCCGATGCCCTCGGCCTCGGCGGCGCCGATCAGCTCCTCGGTGACCAGCGGGTGCAGCGTCGTGCCGCGGCTGATCACGGGCCCGGTGCCGAAGTGGTGGCTGCCGTTCTCGTTCTCGTCGATCCCGGGGGCGTCGGTCGCGTGGGTGACGTCGACCGCGACGGCGAGCCCCGGGCGCAGGCGGTGGGCGATCGTGCGCGCCCCGTTGAGGCCGACCTCCTCCTGCGCCGCGGCGACGGCGATCACGTCGCCCGCCGCACCGCCGCGCTCGGCGACGATCCGCGCCGCCTCGGCGACGACGTAGCACCCCAGCCGGTTGTCCATCGCGCGGCTCGCGACGCGCCCGCCGAGCAGCTCGACCGGGTCGCCGGCGATCACCGCGACGTCCCCGATCCGCACGTGCTCGGCCGCCTCCTCGGCGCTCGCGGCGCCGATGTCGATGTGCAGGTCCTTGAGCTCCGGCGCCTTCTTGCGGTCCTCGGCCTTCAGCAGGTGGATCGGCTTCTTGCCGATCACGCCGGGGATCGCGCCGCCGCGCGTGGCCAGGACGACCCGCTGGCCGACGAGGATCTGCGGGTCCCAGCCGCCGACCCCGATGAAGCGCAGGTTGCCCTTGTCGTCGATGTGCGTCACCAGCAGGCCGATCTCGTCGATGTGCCCGACGAGCGCCAGCGCCGGCCCGCCCGCGGTGCCGGGCACCCGCGCCCACGACGTGCCCATGGCGTCGGACTGCACGTCGCCGGACCACGCCGATGCGGCCTCGCGCCAGACGGCGGCGGGCGTCGCCTCGTAGCCGGACGGGCCGTGAGCGGTGAGCAGGGACTGAAGGAACGGCGGGATCGTCATGGGGCCCAACCTAGCGCGACACCGGGTCGCGCCGGGGCGCTACGCCGGGGTCGCCGGCGAGCGCAGGACCGACCGGCCCGAGTGCTGGGGCTTGCCGTCCTGGGGCTCGATCGAGACGTCCATCACCGGGTACTCGTCCGGGTCGACGGTGACCGGCAGCGTGACGACCGCGCGACCCTCGTCGCCGACCTTGAACGTCCCGAGGCTCACCATCCGCTGCTCGTCGCGGATCATCCAGACCTCGTAGTTCGTGCCCGGAGCGCTCGGCTTCAGCCCGGAGGTGTCGATGGTGACCTCCGGCGTGCCCTCGATCCGGGCCACGGTGGCGGTGCCGCTCGCACCCTGCGGGCCCTCGCCGAAGCGGTCGAGCGCGACGACCTCGCCGCTCGGTGCGTCCTCGTCGCCGCCGGTGACGAGCACGCCGCCGACCACGCCGACGCCGACCAGCAGCACGGAGGCCGCCAGCGCGAGGCCGGGCCGGATGCCGAACGAGCCCTCGCGCAGCGGGCGGGTCAGCCGCGACCAGAACGGCTCGCGCGCCCGCACGGCGACCGGCTGGTCGGGCGCGACGATCGCGTCGATCCGCAGCGGCGGCGGGCCCGAGGCGTCCCACTCGTCGGGGCCGAGGTCGGCGAACCGCGCCTCCACCCCGCGCAGCGCGCGCAGCTCGGCGGCGAACGCGGGGTCCTGGCGCTCGAGGCGGCGGGCCTCGCGCTCCTCGTCGTCGGTCAGGAGGCCGAGCACGTACTCGGCCGGGTCGATGCGCGTGCTCATGCGAGCACCCCTTCCTCGGCCTCGATCAGCTCACGCATGCGGCGCAGGCCGCGCACCATGCGCGCCTTGATCGTCCCGAGCGCGATGCCGGTGCGCTCGGCGATCTCGGTCTGGCTCAGCTCGTCGTAGAAGCGCATCCGCAGCAGCGTGCGCTCCTCCTCGGGGAGCTGGGACAGGTAGTGGGTCATCCGCCAGCTGTCGACGAGCGCGTCGCCCTCGACGGCCGTGTCCTGCCGCGCCTCGACGGCGCGGCCGGCGGCCTCGGGGTCGCGCGGCTCGGGGACGCGCTTGCGCAGGTGGTCGATCGCGCGGCTGCGCGCGATCGTCATCGTCCAGGTCAGCAGGCCGGCGCGCTGCGGGTCGTACTCCGACGAGCGCCGCCAGACCTCGGTGAACACCTGCTGCTGGACGTCCTCCGCGGCGGAGCGGTCGCCCAGCGCGCGCACGAGGAACCCGAACGTCGTCGCGCCGTAGCGGGTGTAGAGCTCGGAGAGCGCGTCGGGATCGCCGCTGCGCAGCCGCCGGGCGAGGCGGATCTCCGCGCGGTCGGGCTCGCGGCGCTGCGGGCGCGCAGGCGTCGCGACGGCGTCGCGGCGGGCGCCGAGGGCGAGCGAGGGAGCCAGCGGAAGCGGGGGAGCGAGGGACTCGGTGGTCATCTCCCCGGGTGGTACGTGCTCCGCGGGGTCATCGGTTGGGCTGGACATGCGGTATCGGAATCCTGGCGCGTCGGTGCTCGGCGCACAAGCGGGTTCGGGGGCGCCAGGATGTCAGGCGAGCGCCGCGAGCGCCGCCGCGGTGATCGCGTCGGCCTCGTCCTCGCTGATCACCAGCGGCGGCAGGAACTGCGTCACGGACGGGTCGTTCGCGGCGAAGACGGCGAAGATCCCGTGGTCGAAGAGCCGCCGCGCCGCGGTGACGCCGTCGCCCTCGCCGGGGAACTTCAGTCCCAGGAACAGGCCGCGGCGGCGCACCTCGCAGTCCACGCCCCCGAGCGCCGCCTCGATCCGCGCGCCGAGCGCCTCGACGCGGGCCAGGAAGCCGGGCTCCTGAACGACGTCGAGCACGGCCAGCGCCGCCGCGCACCCCGGCTCGGCGCCGCCGAAGGTGGAGATGTGGATGAACGGGTCCTCCTCGTAGAGCGCGTGGACCTCCGGGCGCATGAGCGTGGCGGCGATCGGGTAGAGGCCGCCGCTGAGCCCCTTGCCGGTGGTCACGAGGTCCGGCTCGACCCCGTCAGCCTCGTGCGCCCAGAACGTCCCGCAGCGCCCGAGCCCCGTCTGCACCTCGTCGAGGATCAGCAGCGCGCCGCGCTCGCGGCACAGGCGCGCGGCCTCGGCGTGGTAGCCCGGCGGCGGCAGCGGCATCCCGAGCGTCGCCGGGATCGTCTCGAGGATCAGCGCAGCGGTGTCCTCGCCGATCGCGCCGTCGAGGGCGGCCGGGTCGCCGAACGGCACCTGCGCGAACCCCGGCAGCTCGTGGTGGAAGCGCTCGCGCCAGCGCGGCTCGCCGGTGGCCATCGCCAGCCCCGTGTGCCCGTGGTAGCCGCCGCGGGCGGAGACGATCCCGGCGCGCCCCGTGTGGGCGCGGGCGAACTTCAGCGCGACGTCGGTCGCCTCGCCGCCGGAGGGCGAGAACACGACCCCGGAGAGGCGCCCGCCGGTCGTGGCCGCGAGGCGCTCGCCGAGCGCGGAGCGCAGCGGCGCCTCCAGGTAGTGGTTGCCGAGGTCGACCGTCTCGAGCGCCTCGCGCAGCGCGGCCAGGACGCGCGGGTTGCGGTGGCCGAGGTTGTGGACGCCGCCGTTGCAGTGGCAGTTCCAGTACCAGCGCCCGTCCGCCGCGTTCTGAAAGCGCGCGCCCTCGCGCGCACCCCACACCAGCGGCGTGCCCAGGAACGCCTCGAGCGCCGCCGCCCGCGCCGGGTTCAGCGCCATTCGCGCACCCGCTTGGGCCGGATCGCGCCCGGCGGTGCGAGCAGCATCGGGTAGGCCTCGCCGCGCCGGCGCCGCCACCGCCGCTCGGCGCGCCGCAGCCGCTCGTTGGTCCCCCACAGCAGCGTGTCGTTGCGGTGGTAGCGGCGCACCTCGTCGGCCGTCGGCGCGCGCTCGCCGCCCGCCGCGGCCGCCTCCTCGAGCAGCACCGGCACCCAGCGGTCGAGGTTCTGGCGCAGGAGGTTGGCCGCCGCGTCGGTGAGGTTCGTGCGCGGGTCGTGGTAGCCCGCGAGCACGGCGGGTGCGACCCAGCGCTTCAGCACGCCGCGCACGACCCAGGGATAGACCGCGGCGAAGAGCTCGGCGTCGAGCCGGTCACGGCCCGCCGCGTCGCGCATCATCGGGGTCGAGACGTCCACGAGCTGCGGGACCCCGTCCGCGCCGAGCAGCCAGTTCGGGATCTGCCCGTCGAGGGCGACGCGCTCGTCCACGCCCTGCATCACCGTCGCCACGACCGCCGCGAGCGCGGCCCGCCCCGCCGGCTCGGGCGCCTCGCGCAGGAACGCGTCGAGCATCCGGCCCGGCGGCGCCAGCGGCTGCACGAGGTAGCCGACGTGGGTGCCCCCGGGCCCCGGGAGCGCGGCGAACTCGGTCGGGGCCACGGCGATCCCGCGGGCGGCGAGCGCCCCGAGGTACTCGCCGAGCAGCCCCCGGTAGGCCTCCAGGCGGGCCTCGCCCGCGAACGGCGGCAGCCGCTTGAGCGCCCAGGCCGGCGCGTCCGCCGGCCAGCCCACGACGAGCGTCATCTCGCCGTATCCGAGGACGCGCAGGGCGCTGGGCTCGCCCGCCTCGATCGCGGCCTGGATGGCCGCGTGGGCGTGCTCGAGGTCGATGCCGGCGGCGACGGCCATGGCTGTCGGCGAGCCTACGCCGATCCGAGCGCGATCGTCGTCCCGCGGCGCCGCCCGATCTTCCCGTTCTTCCCGGTCGGGATTCGGCTATTTTTGGCGCCCCACCAGCGCCAAGGAGCCCGACCAGATGACCGACCAGCTTCGCCCGGAGACCATCGCCCTCCACGGCGGCCAGGAGCCCGACCCGGCCACCAACGCCCGCGCGGTCCCGATCTACCAGACGACCTCGTACGTCTTCGACGACACCCAGCACGCCGCCGACCTGTTCGCGCTCGCCGTGCCCGGGAACATCTACACCCGGATCATGAACCCCACCTGGGGCGTGCTCGAGCAGCGGCTCGCCGACCTCGAGGGCGGCATCGCCGCCGTCGTCACCGCCTCCGGCCAGGCCGCGGTGACCTACGCGGTCCTCAACGTCTGCCGCGCCGGGGACAACATCATCTCGGTCAGCCAGCTCTACGGCGGCACCTACAACCTGTTCGCCCACACGCTGCCGCAGTACGGCATCGAGGTGCGCTGGGCGGACGGCGACGACCCGGAGGCGGTGGCGAAGCTCGCCGACGACAAGACGCGCCTGGTCTTCGGCGAGACGATCGGCAACCCGCGCCTGAACGTCATGGACATCCCGGCCTGGAGCGAGGCCGCGCACGCCGCCGGCCTGCCGCTGATCCTCGACAACACGGTCGCCACCCCCGTCGGCACGCGGGCCTTCGAGCTCGGGGCGGACGTCGTGGTGCACTCGCTGACGAAGTTCATCGGCGGCCACGGCACCTCGATCGGCGGCGCCGTCGTGGACGCCGGGTCGTTCGACTGGGTCGCGCACAAGGAGCGCTTCCCGGGCCTGACCGAGCCCGACCCCAGCTACCACGGCGTGGTCTGGAGCGACGCGCTCGGCCCGGCCGCCTACATCGGCCGCGTGCGCACGGTGCTGCTGCGCAACACCGGCGCGGCCCTGTCCCCGTTCAACGCGTTCCTCTTCCTCCAGGGGATCGAGACGCTGCCGCTGCGGATGGAGCGCCACAACGCGAACGCGCTCGCCGTCGCGCGGCACCTCGAGCACCACGAGGACGTCGAGTGGGTCTCCTACCCCGGGCTCGACTCGAGCCCCTACAAGCCGGTGTCCGACCGGATCCTCACCGGCGGCTCGGGCGCGCTCGTGACGTTCGGGATCAAGGGCGGCGCCGAGGCGGGCAAGCGCTTCATCGAGTCGCTGAAGCTGTTCAGCCACCTGGCGAACATCGGCGACGCGAAGTCGCTGGCGATCCACAACGCCTCCACGACGCACTCGCAGCTCGACGAGGAGGAGCTCGCCGCCGCCGGGGTCACCCAGGAGACGGTGCGCCTGTCGGTCGGCATCGAGCACATCGACGACATCCTCGCCGACCTCGATCAGGCGCTGGCGGCCACGAAGCAGGCGGCCGCCTCGGCATGAGCGGCGGCGGCCTCGGCCGCACCGAGACGCAGCGGGTCGTCCTCTTCGACGAGGGCGACCCGCTCGTGCTCGAATCGGGCGCGAGGCTCGCCCCGGTCGAGGTCGCGTTCGAGACGTACGGCACGCTCGACGAGGATCGCGCCAACGCCGTCTTCGTCTGCCATGCCCTCACGGGCGACGCGCACGCCGCCGGCCACCACGGCGACCCGGCGCGGCGCGGCTGGTGGGACCGCCTGATCGGACCGGGCCGCCCGATCGACACCGACCGCTTCTTCGTCGTCTCGCCGAACCTCCTCGGCGGGTGCCAGGGCACGACCGGGCCCTCGTCGGTGAACCCGGCGACCGGCCGGCGCCACGGGCTCGAGTTCCCGATGTTCTCGGTGCGCGACCTCGTGACCGTGCACCGGCGGCTGCTCGGCTTCCTCGGGATCGAGCGCCTGCATGCGGCGATCGGCGGCTCGCTCGGCGGGATGCAGGCGCTCCAGTGGGCGCTCGACGACCCGCAGGCGATGCGCCGCTGCGCCGCGATCTGCGCGAGCGCCCGGCTCAGCGCGATGAACATCGCCTTCTCGACCGTGGCCCGTGAGGCGATCCTGCGCGACCCGGGCTTCCAGGGCGGCGCCTACCACGACACCGGCTGGGGGCCGAACATCGGCCTCGCCGTGGCGCGGATGATGGCGCACATCACCTACCTGTCCGAGGAGTCGTTCGCGCGCAAGTTCGGCCGCGCGCGGCGGGTGGAGGACGCCGAGCCGGGGCTGGGCCCGGACTTCGAGGTCGAGCACTACCTGCACCATCAGGGCGCCTCGTTCCTCGCGCGCTTCGACGCGCTGACCTACCTGTACCTCACGCGCACGATGGACTACTTCACGCCGTTCGAGGAGCCGGGCGCCGCCGATCGCCTCGGCGGGAACCCGACGAGCTTCCTGGCCGTCTCCTTCTCGAGCGACTGGCGCTTCGGCGCCGAGCACTCCGAGCACCTGGTCGGCGAGCTCCAGCGCGGCGGGTGCGACGCACGGCACGTCGCCGTCACCTCACCCTGGGGGCACGACTCGTTCCTGCTCGACGTGCCCGAGTACCACGAGGCCGTGCGCGCGTTCCTCGCCGGGGGCGAGGAACGGCGCGCAGCGGCCTGAGGCTCAGCCCTTGGCCAGGGCCTTGGCCTTGATGTCGTCGAACTCGGCCTGCGTGATCGTGCCGGCGTCGAGCAGCGCCTTGGCGGTGTCGATCTCGCCCGCGGGGCCGGCGCTGCCGGCGGCCTGCGCGACGCGCTGATCGAACGCCTTCTCGTAGGCCTGCTGCTCCTTCGCGGACCGCTCGGCGATGCTGTTGTGGTACGCGATGAGGTACACGAGCACACCGAAGAGCGGGATGAAGATCACGAACAGGATCCAGATCGCCTTCATGAACCCGCCCATGTCACGGCGGCGGAAGATGTCCATGAAGACCATGATCGCCAGCCAGATCCACATGATGAATCCGACGAAGACGAGCATCGACCAGACGATGTTGAGGAAGGGGTAATCGGTAGCAATGGGCATGCCGCCCATCCTTTCAGAGCATCCGGCGCCGGACTCACCCGGCCTGGGTGACGACTAGAAGGTGAGCACCGTGCGGATGCCGTCCTGGCGCTCCATCAGCTCGAACGCCTCGTTGACCTGCGCGAGCGGCAGGTGGTGGCTGATGAAGCGCTCCAGCGGGAGCTTGCCCTCGAGGTAGAGCCGGGCCAGTGCGGGCACGTCGTCGCGCCCGCGCGCGCCGCCGAACGAGGCCCCGGCGATCCGCCGTCCGGTGATGAGGTAGCGCGGGATGACGTTCAGCGTCTCGCCGCGGCCGGCGACGCCGGCGATCACGCACTGCCCCCAGCCCATGCGGGCCGCCTCCACCGCCTGGCGCATGACGTCGACGAGCCCGGTCGCCTCGAACGTGTAGTCGGCGCCGAAGCCCCCCGTCTCCTCGAGGATCCGCGCGACCGCCTCCTCCCCGCCGTCGAGCTCGTCGGTGGCGCCGAGGTCGACCGCCTTCGCGCGCCGGTCGGCGCTCGGGTCGACGATGAAGATCCGCTCCGCGCCCGCGAGCTTCGCCCCTGCGACGGCGCCGAGCCCGACGAGTCCGGCGCCGAAGACGGCGACCGTCGCGCCCGGCTCGACCTTGGCGATGTAGAGCGCCGCGCCGATCCCGGTCGTCGCCCCGCAGGCCAGGGTGCAGAGGACGTCGAGCGGCGCCTCGCGCGGGACCTTCGCGAGCGCGATCTCGGGCATGACCGTCGCCTCGGCGAACGTGCTCGTGCCCATGAAGTGGCGGATCCGCTCGTCGCCCCGGTGCAGCCGCGTCGTGTGATCGGGCAGGTAGCCCTGGTTCTGCTCGTCGCGGATCGCCAGGCAGATGTTCGTCTTGCCCGACGTGCAGTGCACGCACTCGCGGCACTGCGGCGAGAACAGCGTGAGCACGTGGTCGCCCGGGGCGAGCGAGGTCACGCCCTCGCCGACGGCCTCGACGACCCCGGCGCCCTCGTGCCCGAGCACCGTCGGGGCGTACCCCGAGGGATCCACGCCGCTCGCGGTGTAGAGATCGGTGTGGCAGACGCCGCAGGCCTGCACCCGCACGAGCACCTCGCCCGCCTTCGGCCCGTCGAGCCCGACGTCCTGGACGACGAGCGGCTTTCCGAACTCCTCCAGCACGGCGGCGCGGATCTGCATGGGCGCGACGCTATCGGCGCCCGCGGCGGCCTGTCCAGCCGGGGACCTACGCTGCGCCGGTGAGCGGCGAGGCGGCGATCCGGGTCCGAGGCCTGCGCGTGGTCCGCGGCGGGCGGCGGGTGCTCGGCGGGCTCGACCTCGAGGTCGCCGCCGGAACCGTGACCGGGCTGATCGGGCCGAGCGGGAGCGGCAAGACGACGCTCATGCGGGCGCTCGTCGGGGTGCAGGTCGTCGCGGGAGGCGAGGTGACGGTGCTCGGCGCGCCCGCCGGCGCTCCGGCGCTGCGCGAGCAGGTCGCCTACGTGACGCAGTCGGGCTCGGTCTACCCGGACCTCACCGCCGAGGAGAACGTGCGCTACCTGGCGCGGATCCTGCGGGCCGGCGACGGTGAGGTGGAGCGCGTGCTCGCGCTGGTGGATCTGCTGGACCACGCCGACCGGCCGGTGGCGAAGCTCTCCGGCGGCCAGCGCCGGCGCGTGGCCCTGGCCGGCGCGCTGCTGGGCCGCCCGCGCCTGCTGGTCCTGGACGAGCCGACCGTCGGGCTCGACCCGTTGCTGCGCCGGGACCTCTGGGGGCTCTTCACCCGCCTGCGCGACGCCGGCGCGACGCTGCTCGTCTCCACGCACGTGCTCGACGAGGCCGCGCGCTGCGACGCGGTGCTGCTGCTGCGCGAGGGCCGGCTGCTCGGCGCCACCACCGCCGAGGGCCTGCGGCGCGACACGGGGACCGACGACCTCGACGAGGCGTTCGTGCGCCTGATCGAGCGCGAGCAGGGGCGCCCGTGAGGCGCCCCGCGCTGGTCGCCACCGCGCGCCGGCTGCTCGCGCAGCTGCGCCACGACCCGCGCACGATCGCGCTGATCCTGCTCGTCCCGCTGCTGCTGCTCGGCCTGCTGAAGCTGCTGCTCGCCGACGACGAGCCGACCTTCCAGCGCGTCGGCGCGCCATTGCTGGGGATCTTCCCGCTGACGGTGATGTTCCTCGTCACGAGCGTGACGATGCTGCGCGAGCGCACCGGCGGCACGCTCGAGCGGCTGATGACGCTGCCGCTGAGCCGCAGCGACCTCGTCGCCGGCTACGCGCTCGCCTTCGCGCTCCTCGCCGCCGTCCAGGCGCTGGTCGCCTCGGCCTTCGCGATCGGCGTGCTGGGGCTCGACGTGCAGGGCTCGAGCGCCGCGCTGATCGCCATCGCGATTCTCAACGCGGTGCTCGGGATGGCCTTCGGGCTCGGCCTCAGCTCGCTGGCCACGACGGAGTTCCAGGCCGTCCAGTTCATGCCCGCGTTCATCCTCCCCCAGTTCCTGCTCTGCGGGCTGCTCGTCCCGCGCGAGCAGATGGCCGGCGCGCTCGACGCGCTGGCCGGCGTGCTGCCGATGACCTACGCCTACGAGGCGCTCGCCGACGTGGCGGCCGGCGACGGCGCCGCGGCGGCGACGGCCGCCGCGGTCACGCTCGGGTTCTGCGTCCTGGGCCTGACGCTCGGCGCGCTGACCCTGCGCCGGCGGACGGGCTGATCAGCCCGCCGCCAGCTGCCGCAGCACGTACGGCAGGATGCCGCCATGACGGAAGTAGTCGGCCTCCTTCGGAGTGTCGATCCGCACCACCGCCTGGAACTCCGTGTTGCCGGCGTTGACCGTCACGTGGCGCGGCAGCTCGCCGGCGTTCAGCGGACCGGCGAGGCCGGTGATCTCGAAGACCTCCTGGCCGGAGAGCCCGAGCGAGGCGGCCGACTGACCCTCGACGAACTGGAGCGGCAGCACGCCCATGCCGACGAGGTTCGAGCGGTGGATGCGCTCGAAGCTCTCGGCGATCACCGCGCGCACGCCGAGCAGGCGCGTGCCCTTCGCCGCCCAGTCGCGCGAGGAGCCCGAGCCGTACTCCTTGCCGCCGAGCACGATCAGCGGCGTGCCCTCGTGCTGGTAGCGCATCGCGGCGTCGAAGATCGACATCTCCTCGCCGCGCGGCAGGTGCCGGGTCACCCCGCCCTCGGTGCCCGGGGCCAGGAGGTTGCGCAGCCGGATGTTCGCGAACGTGCCGCGCATCATCACCTCGTGGTTGCCGCGGCGCGCGCCGTAGGAGTTGAAGTCCTTCGGGTCGACGCCGTGCGCCTCGCGCATCATCGAGGCCGGCCCGCCGGCCTCGGCGGGCGCGGCCGCGGGCCCGTCGCCCGCGCCGCCGATCCCGAAGTTCATGAGGTAGTGGCCGGCCGGGGAGTCCTTCTTGATCGCGCCGGCGGGCGAGATGTGGTCGGTGGTGACGCTGTCGCCGAGCTTGGCCAGCACCCGCGCGCCGAGGATGTCCTCGACCGGCACCGGTTCGACGGGCAGGTCGTCGAAGTACGGCGGCTTGCGCACGTAGGTCGAGGCCGGGTCCCACGCGTAGCGCTCGCCCGAGGGCACCTCGAGCCCGTTCCAGTTCACGTCGCCGTCGAACACCTGGCCGTAGCTCTTGCGGAACATGTCGGACTGGACGGCCTGCTCGACGGTCTGGCCGATCTCCAGGCTGCTGGGCCAGACGTCGCGCAGGAAGACGTCGTTGCCGTCCGCGTCCTGCCCGAGCGGGTCGCTCGCCAGGTCGATGTCCATCGTGCCCGCGATCGCGTAGGCCACGACGAGCGGCGGCGAGGCGAGGTAGTTCATCTTCACGTCCGGGTTGATCCGGCCCTCGAAGTTGCGGTTGCCCGAGAGCACCGAGCAGACGGCGAGGTCGGCCTCCTGGACCGCGGCGCTGATCTCCTCGGCGAGCGGCCCCGAGTTGCCGATGCACGTGGTGCAGCCGTAGCCGACGAGATTGAAGCCGAGCGCGTCGAGGTCGTCCTGGAGGCCGGCCCGCGCGAGGTAGTCGGTCACGACCTTCGAGCCGGGCGCGAGCGAGGTCTTCACCCACGGCTTGCGCTCCAGGCCGCGCGCGCGGGCGTTGCGGGCGAGCAGGCCGGCCCCGAGCATCACGGACGGGTTCGAGGTGTTCGTGCACGAGGTGATCGCGGCGATCACGACGTGGCCGTGGGCGAGGTGGGTCTCGGTGCCGTCGGCGAGCGTCAGCGCGACCGCGCCGTCGGGTGCCACGGCCGTCGCCAGGTCGCCGCGGTCGGCGGCGCTGATGCCGTGCGGCTCCTGCGCCCCGGGGGCCTCGCTGGCCGGAGGGTCGCTGGCCGGGAAGCTCTCGGCGACCGCCTCGTCCTCGGCGTCCGGCGTGACGACGTAGCCGCCCAGCGCCTCGCGGAAGGCGGCCTGCGCGGTGCGCAGCGGCACGCGGTCCTGCGGGCGCTTGGGGCCCGCGAGCGACGGCTCGACGGCGGACAGGTCGAGCGCGAGCGTGTCGCTGAAGGTCGGCTCCTCGCTGTGCTCGTCGTGCCAGAGGCCCTGCTCCTTGGCGTAGGCCTCCACGAGCGTCACGAGCTCCTCGGGCCGGCCGGTGAAGCGCAGGTAGCGCAGCGTCTCCGCGTCGATCGGGAAGATCGCGCAGGTCGAGCCGAACTCGGGGCTCATGTTGCCGAGCGTCGCGCGGTCGGCGAGCGGCAGGCGCGAGACCCCCGGCCCGTAGAACTCGACGAACGTGCCCACCACGCCGCGCTCGCGCAGCCGCTCGGTGACGGTGAGCACGAGGTCGGTCGCCGTCGCGCCCTCCGGCAGCTCGCCGTCGAGGCGCACGCCGAGCACCTGCGGGATCAGCATCGGCATCGGCTGGCCGAGCATCGCCGCCTCGGCCTCGATGCCCCCCACGCCCCAGCCGAGCACGCCCAGGCCGTTGACCATCGTCGTGTGGCTGTCGGTGCCGACGAGCGTGTCCGGGTAGGCGCGGCCGGTGCGCTCGTCCACGAACACGACGCGGGCGAGGTACTCGAGGTTCACCTGGTGGACGATCCCCGTGCCCGGCGGGACGACCTTGAAGGTCTCGAACGCGTCCTGGCCCCAGCGCAGGAACTGGTAGCGCTCCTTGTTGCGCTCGAACTCGCGCTCGGTGTTGATCGCCAGCGCGTCCGCGGTGCCGAACGCGTCGACCTGCACCGAGTGGTCGATCACCAGCTCGGCCGGCACGAGCGGCTCGATCTTCGCCGGGTCCCCGCCGAGGTCGGCCATCGCGTCGCGCATCACCGCGAGGTCGACGACCGCCGGCACGCCGGTGAAGTCCTGCATCACCACGCGCGCCGGGGTGAAGGCGATCTCCTGCGAGGGCGCGGCCTTCGCGTCCCAGCTCGCCAGCGCCTCGACGTCCTGTGCGGTGACGGCCCCGTTGCCCTCGGTGCGCAGCAGGTTCTCGAGCAGCACCTTCAGCGAGTACGGCAGGCGCGCGACGTCGAAGCGGGACTGGAGCGCGTCGAGCCGGAAGATCTCGAGGTCACGACCGCCCGCGGACAGGGTGGCCTTGGCATCGAAGCTGTTGGTGGACATGCGCGCTCCTGGGGTCGTCGGGCGGGACCCTTCGATCCTACGCGGAGCGTGCGGGCCGCGCGGTCGCGCGGCCCGCGGGCCCGTCCTAGTTCTC
>JALOLQ010000169.1 GCA_025455895.1 Solirubrobacteraceae bacterium | reverse complement strand
TCCCGGTCTGCACGCCCATCTCGTGGAGCATCGAGACGAGGTCCTCGGTGGCGATGTTCCCGGTCGCGCCCGCGGGGACCGGGCAGCCGCCCAGCTCCCCGAAGCTCGACTCGAAGCTCTCGCAGCCCGCCTCGAGCGCGGCGAGCACGTTGGCCAGGCCCTGCCCGCGGGTGTTGTGGAAGTGCGCGGTCAGCTCGACCTCGTGGCCGAGCGCGCCCCGGGCCTCGGTGAAGAACTCGCGCACCTGGAGCGGGTTGGCCATCCCGGTCGTGTCCCCGAAGCCGATCTCGCTCGCGCCCGCCTCGATCAGCCGCGCGGCGATCTCGAACACCCGCGAGGGCTCGACGCGGCCCTCGTAGGGGCAGCCGAAGCTCACGCTGATCACGCCCTCGCAGCGCAGCCCCTCGCCGACCCCGCGCGCGATCACGCGCTCGAGCCCGGCCAGCGACTCCTCGACCGAGCGGTTGACGTTGGCGCGGTTGTGCGCCTCGCTCGCGCTGAGGAAGCAGTTGATCTCGCTGAAGCGCTCGCGGTGGGCGAGCGCGTTCTCGAGGCCGCGCTCGTTCGGGATCAGGACCGTGACGGCGACGTCGTCCGGCACGTCGATCCGGGCGAGCACCTCGGGGCCGTCGGCCAGCTGCGGGATGACGTCGGCGCGCACGAACGAGGTGACCTCCAGGCGCGGCACGCCGGTGCGCGCGAGCAGGTCGATGAGGCGCACCTTCTCGTCGGTCGGGATGACCTCCGGCTCGTTCTGGAAGCCGTCGCGCGGACCGACCTCCCGGATCCGGACGTGCGCGGGCAGGCGCATCCGCCCTACGCCCCGAGCGCCCGGGCGATGACCATCTGCTGGACCTCGTCGGTGCCCTCGCCGATCGTGAGGATCTTCGCGTCGCGGTAGAAGCGGCAGACCGGGTACTCCTCGATGTAGCCGTAGCCGCCGTGGATCTGCACCGCCTCCTCGGCGGCGCGCACCGCGAGCCGGCCGGTCTTGAGCTTCGCCTGCGCGGCGGTGAGCGTGAAGTTGCGGCCCTCGTCCTTCTCCCAGGCGGCCTTGTAGGTCAGCAGGCGCGCGGCCTCGATCTCGGTGGCGATGTCGGCGAGCTTGCCCTGGATCGCCTGGAACTTCGAGATCGGCTGACCGAAGGCGCGGCGCTCGCGGGCGTAGGCGAGCGCCTCGTCGAGCGCGCCCTGCGCGAGCCCGACGCCCATCGCCGCGACGCCGATCCGCCCGATGTCGAGGATGTGCAGGAACTGCTTGAAGCCGGCGCCGCGCGGGCCGAGCAGGTTCTCCTCCGGGACCCGGCAGTCGGTGAACGTGAGCGGGCGCGTGTCCGAGGCGTTCCAGCCCATCTTGCGGTACGGCGTGCCCTGCTCGTAGCCGGAGGTGCCGTTCTCGACGATGAGGTTCGAGACCTCGGGGCGGCCCTTCGCGTCCTCGCCCGTGACGGCGGTGATCGCCACGTGGCCGGAGATGTCGGTGCCGGCGTTCGTGATGAACTGCTTGGCGCCGTCGATCACCCACTCGCCGGCGTCGAGCCGGGCGCGGGTCTTCACGTTGCCGGCGTCGCTGCCCGCCTCGGGCTCGGTGAGGCCGAAGGCGCCGAGCCGGCGGCCGGCGCAGAGGTCCGGCAGCAGCCGCTGCTTCTGCTCGTCCGAGCCGAAGAGGTAGACCGGCTGGGTGCCGAGCGACGTGTGCGCGCACATGGTGATCGCGACGCTCGAGTCCGCCCGGGTGAGCTCCTCGACGGCGATCGCGTACTGCAGCGCGGTCCCGCCCGCGCCGCCGACCTCCTCGGGGAACGGGATCCCCATCCACCCCAGCTCGCCCATCTTCCTCACGAGCTCGTAGGGGAAGCGCTTCTCGCGGTCGAGCTCCTCGGCGGCCGGGGCGACCTCGCCCTCGGCGAACTCGCGCACGGTGCGCCGCAGCAGCTCGGTCTCGTCGTCCAGGTCGAAGAACATGCGCGGGAGATTACCGAATGCATGTTCGAAGTTCGAATGATCGTTCGGTATGGTGGGCGCGTGGCCACCCGCCCCACCCGGCCCGCCCTGCGCGACCGCTACGACCGCCGGCGGGCGGACGTCGTCGAGCGCGCCGCGCACGTCTTCGCCCGGCGCGGCTACGGGCGCACGTCGATGCAGCAGCTCGCCGAGGAGCTGGGGATCGCCGTCGGCAGCCTCTACCACTACTTCCCCGGCAAGGAGCAGCTGCTCGTGGCGATCTGCGACGAGCTGATGGACCCGCTGCTCGGCGACGCGCGCGCCCTGGACGGCGCCGGCCTGGCTCCCCCGGAGCAGCTGCGCGCACTCGTGCGGCTCTGGGTGGGGCACGTCGTCACGCACCGCGATCACCTGCTCGTCTTCCAGCAGGAGCGCCACGCGATCGAGCGCGGCGCGCAGTGGCGCGGCGTGCGGGCGGACCGCAAGGCGTTCGAGCGGCTGCTCGAGGGCGTGCTCGCCGAGGCCGAGGCGGCGGGCGCGCTGCGCACCGCCGACCGCCGGCTCGCGCTCAGCGCGCTGCTCGGGATGGTGAACCACACCGCGCAGTGGTACCGGCCCGGCGGGCGGCTGACGCCCGAGGCGATCGCCGACGGGTACGTGGACCTGCTGGTGCGCGCGCCGGCGCGGTAGTGGCCGGCGGGGGGCGAACCGGGAGCGCCCCGATCCCTGCTCGAGGTGACCCGCCGCGCGACGTATGGCAGAATGTATGGCATGCGTCGGACGACGGTCTACCTCCCGGACGAGCTGAAGCTCGCGCTCGAGCGCACCGCCCGGGCCACCGGTCGCAGCGAGGCCGACGTGATCCGCGAGGGGGTCGAGCGGGTGACCGCGGGGACGGCGCCGCACCCGGCGCTGCCGCTGTTCGACAGCGGGGACCCGACCCTGGCCGAACGCGCCGACGAGCTGCTCGAGGGCTTCGGCGAGCGGTGATCCTGCTGGACACGAGCGGGCTGCTGTCGGCGCTGGATGCCGCGCAGACCCACCACCGCGCGGCCGCCGACGCGCTGCGGTCCGCCGCCGGACCGCTGCTCCTCTCGCCCTTCGTCCTCGCCGAGCTGGACTACCTGCTGGGGCACCGCGTCGGCCCGACGGCCCAGCGGCTGCTCCTGGACGAGGTGGCCGCGGGGTCCTACCGGCTCGAGCCGTTCGGCCCCGCGGACGTCCGCCGCGCCGCGGACATCATCGCCGCGCACGCGGCCTTGGCGGTGGGCCTCGCCGACGCCTCGATCATCGTGCTCGCCGAACGGCACGGGTGCGCCGACGTGCTGACGCTCGACGAGCGGCACTTCCGCGTGCTTCCCGGGCCCGGCGGCCGGCCGCTGCGCCTGCTGCCCGCCGACGGCTGAGCCGCCTGGCATGCTGCGCCTCCCGCACCCGAGGCCAGGAGCCCCCGATGGACATCTTCGAGATGAAGGAGCAGGCGAAGGTCAGCCGCGAGGAGGCGGCCGAGCGCCTGCGCGCGATCGCCGACATGCTCGCGAGCGGTGACGAGATCGCCTTCGAGCGCGGCGGCATGGAGCTCTCGATCCACGTGCCCGACGAGGTCGAGCTGAAGATCGAGTTCGAGGTCGAGGACGGCGAACGCGAGCTGGAGATCGAGCTGACGTGGTGAGCGGCGGCGCCCATCCGCTGCCCGCCGACGCCGCCCTCGCCGCCGCGGCGCAGGCGCTGGACGAGACCGGCCACTGGGCCGAGCTCGTCGACGAGCACTGGCGCTGGGCGTACGTCACCGAGGAGCTGCGCCGCAGCTACGGCGCGCTGCGCGAGGAGGTCGAGATCCCGATCGGCGCCGGCTACTTCTCGCGCCAGGCGGGCGAGGCGCGGGAGGCGCTGCGCGGGGGTCCGACGACGCTCGAGATCTGGCGCCGCCAGCTCGCGGGCGTCGGGGCCTGGATGCTGGCCGACTTCGGCGGCGACCGCGATGCGGTGCGCGCCGCGATCGACCCGCGGCTGGCCGACGTGCTCGACGGCATCGAGGCGAGCGCCGACGTGCCGGTGCTCACGCTGCGCCAGTACGGGACGACCACCAGCGGCGCCGGCGACATGGACGTCCCGGTGTTCGCCTTCCGGGTCCACCGCCCCGACGGGACCCTCGCCGGATCGGCGATCGTCATCAAGCCCGCGCCCGGGATGGCGACGCTCGCGGCGCTGACCGGGCACGGCGACCTCGCGCACTACGCGCGGATCGCGTCGCTCGCGCAGGCGGCACGGCGCCCGGCGGCGATCCTGTTCGCCGACCTCGAGGCCTCCTCCCCGCTCGCCCGGCGCCTGCCGACCGCGAGCTACTTCGCGCTCGGGCGCCGGCTCGTGCGCGCCGCCGACCGCTGCGTGATCGACGCCGGCGGCGTCGTCGGGCGCCACGTCGGGGACGGCGTCGTGGCGTTCTTCCTCGCCGAGACCTCGGGCGGGGAGTCCGCGGCGGCGCGCGGCTGCATCGAGGCCGCGCGGGCGCTGCGCGCCGCCACCGCGCAGGTCGCGACCGACAGCGGCCTCGAGCCCGAGGAGGTGACGCTGCGCTTCGGCCTGCACTGGGGCTCGACGCTCTACGCCGGGCTCGTCACGACGCCCGGCCGTGGCGAGCTCGTCGCGCTGGCGAGCTCGTCGCGCTCGGCGACGAGGTCAACGAGACGGCGCGGATCGAGGCGTGCGCGACGGGCGGGCGCGCCCTGGCCTCGAAGGACCTGATCGAGCGGCTCGACCCGCCGGACGCCCAGGCGCTCGGGCTCGACCCGGCGCAGACGACCTACACCCCGCTCGGCGACCTGCCGTCGGCGACCGAGAAGGCGCGCCGCGACGCGCCGGCGATCGCGGTCTGCGAGGTGTAGGCCCCTCAGCCCGGCCGGCCGGCGGCCGCCCTGCCGCCGCCTACACTGTCCGGACATGGCGTCCGTCACGCGAAGGACCCAGCGTGCCCGCGAGGCCCGCCGCGATGAGCTCCACCGGCAGCTGCTCGAGGCGCTCGAGCGCCTGATCGAGCAGGGCGAGAGCTTCACCGAGATCAGCGTCGAGCAGCTCGCCGCCGAGATCGGGATCTCGCGCACGACGTTCTACGTCTACTTCTCGGACAAGGGCGACGTGCTCGGCGAGGGGGTCGCGGCGATCGCCGACGAGCTCGCGGAGGCGCTCTCGGGCTGGTGGGCGATCGACACCCGGTCCACGCGCGCGGACCTGCGCGCGGCGATCGCCCGGGCCGCCGACGCGTATCGCCCGCACACCGCGCTCATGGCCGCCGCCTTTCAGGCCGCCGAGTACGACGCCGGCGTCCGCGAGCTGACCGAGGCGTTCATGGACGCGAACATCGCGTCGCTCCAGCGCCACCTGAAGGCCGGGCAGAAGGGCGGGTTCGTGGACCCGCAGCTGCCCGCCGACGACGTCGCCATATGGCTGCTGTGGGCGGCCGAGCGCGGCTTCCACGTGATCCTGCCCGACCTCGACGACGCCGGGTACGACCGCCAGCTCGACGCCTTCACGGCGATCGCCTGGAACACCCTGTACGCGCCGACGCGCGCCTGATCCTCCCGCCGCCTTCCGCCGTCCGAGCCCGGGAAGCGGACCCATCGTCCTGCCCGGACACTATGTCTTGACACTATGTCCGGACATTATGTAGGCTCTCGCGCATCCACTGACCATCCGAGGAGGATCACGATGGCGAAGAACGGCAAGCGCCGGAGCAACTCGATCAGCCGGCTGCTGGAGGACATCGTCGACGACACGAAGGACTTCGTCGACGACCTCACCGACCGCGCCCGCAACGTCGAGGACGATCTGCGTCACGCGGTGACGGACGGGTTCAAGGACCCGAAGAAGAAGAAGAGCAAGAAGGGCGGCACGAAGCGCAGCAAGGAGCTGACCCGCTCCGTGCGCAGCCTGAACGAGTCGATCGACACCCTCAGCAAGCAGGTCGAGGCGACCAACCAGGCCGAGAAGAAGGTCAAGGCCGCCGCGTAGCGCCTCGCAGGCCCTCCCCCTCGCCGTACACGAGGTCCCCGCCCCGGCGGGGACCTCGTCGTGCTCGGTGGCGACCCCGTGCCGGTCAGGCGCCGCGCCGGCGCCGGTGGTCGAGGGCCAGCGCGGTGAGCGCCACGCCCGCCAGCGTGCGGCGCATCGCCCGCGCCCGCGCGTCGGCGCGGCTCTCGCGACGCGATTCGCGGCTCTGCACCTCGTTGACCTGGAAGGTCAGCTCGCGGCTGCTGATGTCGCGCGCGACCGACCGCAGCTGCTCGGGCAGCGCGTTGGCGGCCATGATGCCCTCGAGCACCATCCGCGTGGCCTGCTGCTCGGAGAGGCTCTCGTGGACCAGGTCGAAG
>JALOLQ010000168.1 GCA_025455895.1 Solirubrobacteraceae bacterium | reverse complement strand
TCGTCGCGCTCGCCCGGGGGTGCGGCCGAGGCCCAGCCGGGGCCGGCTCTGACGAGGAGAACCTGGGTCTCGGCGCTCGCCGGGCGCTCGCCGGGCGCTCGCCCCGCCCGGAGGCGCCCCTCAGCCCGCCGTCACCTGCGTGCCCGCCGTCCCCGCGACGAGCGCGGCGAACCTTCGGCCCCATCGAGCCCGCGGGGAGGTCGAGCGCCCGCAGCTCGGCGGCGCCGACGGCGCCGAGCGCGCGCTGCTCGGGCGTGCCCCAGCCGGCGTACACCGCCTCGACGTCGGTGGCCAGCACGAGTACGTCGGCCTCGAGCTCGATCGCGAGCAGCGCGGAGGCGAGGTCCTTGTCGATCACCGCCTCGACGCCGGCGTGCGTGCCGTCCTCGCGCAGCACCACCGGGACGCCGCCGCCGCCGGCGCAGACGACGAGGAACCCGTGGTCCACGAGGCTGCGGATCGCCTCGAGCTGGACGATCGCGCGCGGCTCGGGGGACGGGACGACGCGCCGCCAGGCGTCCCCGTCGGGCTTCACCGTCCAGCCCAGCTCGCCGGCCAGCGCGCGGGCCTGGGCCTCGTCGTAGACCGGCCCGATGAACTTCGTCGGATCGGCGAACGCGGGGTCGTCCGCGTCGACCTCGGTGCGGGTGATCACCGCCACGGTGTGCTGGTGGTCCACCGCGTTGTCGAGCTCGAGCTCGATCACGTAGCCGATCTGCCCCTCGCTCTCGGCGCCGAGCACGTCGAGCGGGTACGGCGTCACCTCGGGGTAGGCGTCGTCCTTCAGCGCGAGCAGGCCGACCTGGGGTCCGTTGCCGTGGGTGAGGACGAGCCGCGTCTCGCGCGCGACCGGCGCGAGCAGCCGCGCCGCCTGGCGGGCCGCGCGGTGCTGGGCCTCGGCCTCGAGGCGCTCGCCTCGGCGCAGCAGCGCGTTCCCGCCGAGGGCGACGACGACCGTGGGAGCGCCCATCGGTCTACGCGTAGACCTCGTCGAGGAACGGCCAGAAGCCCGGGTCGTGCCCCGGGATCATGAGCGTGTCCGGGTGCAACGCCGCGTACTGGCCGAGCGTGACCTGCGAGGCGAGGAACGCCGAGCGGTCGGTCATCGCGACGGTCGGCGCAGGCCGGCGGATCTGCGCGGCGTGATCGGCGGCGTCGGCGGCCACCAGCAGCTCGCGGCCCGATCCGGTGCGCAGCAGGATCGAGCAGTGCCCGGGCGTGTGGCCCGGCGTCGAGAGCAGCGTGATGCTCCCGTCGCCGAGCAGGTCGAGCGTGTGCGCGAACGGGCCGAGCGGCCGGCTGCGCGGCCCGTCCACCTCGACCACGCGCCGGCGCGGGATCGCGCGGATGAGCTTCGTCACGTAGCCGCCGGTCGAGAGCCCCGAGCCGCCGCGGTCGGCGGCCCGCCACTCGCGCGCGTCGGCCACGACCTCGGCGTGCGCGAAGCGCTCGATCCCGCTCGCGTGGTCGGAATGCAGGTGGGTCATCACGACGAGCCCGACGTCCGCGGCGCGCACGCCCGCGCGCTCGAGCAGGACGTCGAGGTCGTAGGGGCGGTGCTGGAACAGCAGGCCGGTCGCCGGGCCGAGCGTGCGCGCCGGATCGCTCGCCGCGTCCGCGGCGTAGCCGGTGTCGATGACGATCGGTCCCTCGCGCGGATGCTCGAGCAGGTAGACCGGGACCGGCGACCAGCGCAGATCGCGCCGCAGCACCTGGCTGAGCAGGCCGCGCCATGGCCCGAGCGCGCCGTCCGGGCAGCGGGCGAAGTGCTCGGAGATCCGGATCTCGCCGGCCAGCAGGGGGCGCACGCGCATGCGCGGCACGCTACCGCGCCGTCGCGGCGCCGGCGTGCCTGACGCTCAGGCGCAGCCCGGCCGCACCGAGGCGGTGACGGCGCGGAAGGTCGGCGACCAGCGCAGGATCTCGGCGGGGCGGGTGGCGCCGGTCACGGCGACGCTCGTCCCGCACGGGTTCATGTACCACGAGGCGCGGGCCTGGCCGGCGATGCCGTAGACCCAGCGGTAGGCCTCGTCGCCGTTGAGCTCGATCGGGCCGAACGCGACCTCGCTGTACGTGGGGATCGCGGCGATCCGCGCGCGCCCGGACTCGGCGATCCCGCGCGGTGAGGCGATCGAGCCGATCCGGTAGCTGATGACGAGCTGGGCGCGGAACGGCGCGGGCGCGATCCAGCGGCTCTCGTTGAAGTCGCCGCGGTCGACGTCGTCGGCGACCAGGCGCCAGTCGCGCGGGACGTCGGCGGTGTAGCCGGGCGTGCGGTAGGGCTCGAGCGCCACCGCGGCCGGGGTGCGCGGCACCGCGGGCACGGCGCGCCGCTCCGGCGTGTCGCTGAGCCCGCGGTCGAGACCCACCGCCACCGCGGCGCCCGCGACGGCGGCGAGCACGACGGCGATCGCGCCCCGTCCGCGCCCGCCCTTGCGCTCGCGGCGCGGCGCGGTGTCGGCGGACGTCGGCTCGGGGCTCGCCGGGCGCGGCGGCTGCAGCGCGGTCCGCTCCGCTGGGGGCGGCACGCGCCGGGTGACGTCCGGGGCGATGCGGGTCGCCGGCGTACGTTCCTCGCGGGCCGCCGCGCCCGCCGGCGGCGCCCCGGACAGGGCGGCGCGCGCGGCGGCGGCGAGGTCGCCGGCGGAGGCGAACCGGTCGGCCGGGTCCTTCTCCAGGGCGCGCGCGATGACGGCGTCGAAGGCGGCGTCGACGCCGGCCAGCTCGGACGGGCGCGGCGCCGGATCGTGCAGGTGCGCGGCGATCATCGCCGCGTCGCTCTCGCGCGGGTAGGGCACCTGCCCGGTGAGCATCCGGTGCAGGACGCAGCCGAGCGCGTAGACGTCGGCGCGGCCGTCGACCGGTTCGTCGCGCAGCGCCTCGGGGGCGACGAAGGCGAGCGTCCCGAACCACGTGCCGCTGCGCGTGACGCCCGCGGTGTCGACGTGCTTGACGAGCCCGAAGTCGGTCAGCGCGGCGTGCTCGTCGGTGCCCGCGCCGCTGAGCAGGATGTTCGACGGCGTGACGTCGCGGTGGATCAGCCCGGCGGCGTGGGCGGCGTCGAGCGCGGAGGCGACCTGCCCGGCGATGCGCACCGCGCGCCGCGGCGAGAGCCGGTCCTCGGCCCGCAGCACGGTCCGCAGGTCGGTCCCCTCGACGAAGCGCATCACGAGCCACAGCAGCCCGTCCTGCTCGCCGGCGTCGTAGACGTCGACGATGTTCGGGTGGTGCACCGAGGCCGCGACCTGCGCCTCGCGCACGAAGCGCTCGCGGAACTCCTCGTCGTCGGCGAGCTGCGGGGAGATCACCTTCAGCGCCACGCGGCGCCCGAGCGCGAGCTGCGTGGCCTCCCACACGACGCCCATGCCGCCGCGGGCGGCGAGCCGGTCGAGGCGGCAGCCGCCGAGGAGGTCGCCGGCTGCGGGCGTGGACGTGGCGCTCATCGAAGACGGGGGAGATGCAGGCAGGGGATGCTCTCAGCGCACCTCCCCCGTCGCCGAAGAGTACGGCGCCGCATCGCCGCGGTTACCCGCCACACCCGCTCAGCGACGGGCGAACGCGTGCTCGAGCCGGCGCGCGAGGCGCAGCACCTGCTCGGGGCGCAGCTCGCCGCGCCGCGCCGCCAGCCAGGCGACGCCCTCGGGCCCGTCGACCTCGACCTCGTGCACGCGCACGGTCGTGAACGGCGGCAGCCCGTCGGCGTCGGGCAGGCACAGGGCGCCGCGCACCGGCGGGACGCCGAGCGCGTGGTGGGCGCCCTCGGAGAGCGCGTGGCGCACCGCGGTGACCTGGCGCTCGACGAGCGCCGCCGCGGCCGTGTGGTCGCGTCCGCCGGCGAGCAGGCGCAGGCCGCGCGGCTCGGCGAAGCCGCCCCCGCCGCGCGCGACGGTGATCGTCGTCCCGCGCACGAGCAGCGCGCCGACGACGGTCACGCCGCCCGGGCCGAGGGTGATGAGGTCGATCGCGCCGCGGCCCATCGGCATGCGCCGGTCGCGGAAGGTGAGGACGTCGGCCCGGCCGGCGAGCCGCGCGGTGACCTCGGAGACGACGAGGTCGCTCCCGAGCGGGCGCGTGCGCCAGCTGCGCGCGCGCGGCGGGAGGCCCTGCGTGCGCTGGCGGGCGGGGAGGGTGGTCGGGCCGCTGGAGGTCGGCATGGGCCTTCGATCGGCCGCAGCGGCGAACCGGTGCAGCCCTGCACGAACCTGCCCAGACCTTTTCCCACGCGCGGGGCGCCGCGTGGTTGGATCGGCCTGTCCACCGACGAGGGAGCCGCCATGCCCGAGATGCACGACTACCCCCACGGCACGCCGTCGTGGGTCGACCTGACGACCTCCGACGTCCCCGGCGCCGCCGCCTTCTACGGCGGGCTGCTCGGCTGGGAGGCCGTCGACCAGGGGGAGGCGTTCGGCCACTACCACCAGTTCCAGCTCGGCGGGCGGGTCGTCGCCGGGATGATGCGCGGGAGCGGGGACATGCCCGTCGTCTGGACGACGTACGTGAGCACCGACGACGCCGAGGCGACCGCCGCGGCGGTGCGCGAGCACGGAGGCGGGGTGATCGTGCCGCCGATGCCGGTGCACGACCTCGGCGTGATGGCCGTCTTCACCGATCCGCAGGGCGCGGCCTTCGGCGCCTGGCAGCCCGGGGCGCACCGCGGCGCCGCGCTCGTCAACGAGCCCGGCACGCTCGTCTGGAACGAGCTCGCCGTGCGTGATCCGGCGGCGGTGACCGGCTTCTACGCGGCGGTCTTCGGCTGGGGCCACGAGACCGCCCCGATGGGGCCCACCGAGTACACGACCTGGAGCGTGGGCGAGCGCCCCGTCGGCGGGATGCTGCGCATGACCGAGGAGT
>JALOLQ010000167.1 GCA_025455895.1 Solirubrobacteraceae bacterium | reverse complement strand
CGGCGGTCTGCGAGGCCGCCGCCGACGCGGCGATGCGCTGGGGCGCGGGCGCGGGCGCCTCGCGCCTGGTGTCCGGGACGATGAAGATCCACACCCGCCTGGAGGAGCGCCTGGCGTGGTTCAAGGGCGCCGAGCGCGCGCTGCTGTTCGGTGCGGGCTACATGGCGAACGTCGGGGTGATCAGCGCGCTCGCGCCGCTGCGCGGGCCGGGCGCGGTCGTCTTCTCCGACGAGCTCAACCACGCCTCGATCATCGACGGCTGCCGGCTCGCCCGGGCGGAGACGATGGTCTACCGCCACAACGACGTCGAGCACCTCGCCTGGGGGCTCGAGCAGGCCGGCGAGCGCGCCTCGCTGATCGTGACCGACTCGGTCTTCTCGATGGACGGCGACGTCGCGCGGCTGGCGGAGCTGGCGGACCTCGCGCGCCGTCACGGCGCGCGGCTCGTCGTGGACGAGGCGCACGGCGTCGGCTGCCTGGGCCCGGGCGGTCGCGGCGCGGTGCACGAGGCCGGGGTCGAGGACGAGGTCGACGTCGTCGTCGGGACGCTCGGCAAGGCGCTCGGCGCCTACGGCGCGTACGCGACGTGCGACGAGCCCACCGCCGAGTACCTGCTCAACGCGGCGCGCCCGTTCATCTTCTCCACCGCCCCGCCGCCGCCGGCGGCCGCGGCGGCGCTGGCCGCGCTCGAGCTCCTGATCGAGGACCCCGGCATGGTCGACCGGCTCCAGGCCGCGAGCGGCGCGCTGCGCGACGAGCTGGCCCGCGAGGGCTTCGACGTCAGCGGCGCGCAGACCCAGATCGTCCCGCTGGTGATCGGGGATGCCTCCCAGGCGATGCGGATCTGCGAGCTGGGGATCGAGGCCGGGGTGTTCGCCCAGGCGATCCGCCCGCCGACCGTCGCCGAGGGCACCTCGCGGCTGCGCCTGGCGGTGATGGCCACCCACGGCCGGGACGAGCTGCGCGAGGCGGCGCGGACGCTGGGCCGCGCGGCGCTGCAGGCGGGCTTCCGGCCCGGCGCGGGCCCGCCGGTGGCCGCGGCGCGCGAATCCGCCGCCGTCTAGATGCGCGGCGCGTTCGTCACCGGCACCGACACGGGCGTCGGCAAGACCGTCGTCGCCGCCGCGCTCGTCGCGGCGCTGAGCGCGCGCGGGCTGCGCGTGGCGCCGGTGAAGCCGGTCGTCACCGGCCTCGACGAGCCCGATCCGGAGCGCCCGCTCGATCACGTCCTGCTCGGCGCGGCCGCCGGCGTGCCGCCCGAGCGCGTGACGCCGCTGACCTTCGGCCCCGCGCTCTCCCCGCACCTCGCCGCCGAGCTGAGCGGCGCGGCGGTGGAACCCGCCGCGCTCGTGGCCGCGGCGCGCGCGGCCGCCGAGGGCGCCGACGTCGTGATCGGCGAGGGCGCCGGCGGGCTGCTCGTCCCGATCACCCGCGGCTACCTGATCCGCGACTACGCGCTCGACCTCGGCCTGCCGCTGATCGTCGCCGCCCGCCCGGGCCTGGGCACGATCAACCACACGCTGCTGACGATCGAGTCCGCGCGGGCGGCGGGCCTGCGCGTGCTCGGGGTCGTGCTGACCCCGTGGCCGGCCGAGCCCGACGCGATGCAGCGCTCGAACCGCGAGACGATCGCGGCGCTCGGCGAGGTCGAGGTGGCGACGCTGCGCAGGGCCGGGGTCGAGGTGGCCGACCTGGCCGGCGCCGGGGCGGCGCTGCCGCTCGAGCGCTGGGGGCTGACGTGAGCGGCCCGCGGCTGGACCACGTCGTCATCGCCGTCAGCGACTGGGAGCGCTCGAACGCGTTCTATGCGCGCGTCTGCGGCGCCGAGCTGGTGCGGCTCGACGAGCCGCCGCCGACCCGCTGGCGCTACCGCTTCGGCGACCAGCAGCTGAACGTCCACGGCCCCGGGATGGAGCCCGTGCCCGAGGCGGCCCGCCCGGCGGTGCCGGGCGGCGCCGACGTGTGCCTGCAGTGGCCGGGCCCGATCGCCGGCGCCCTGGAGCACCTCGAGCGCGAGGGCGTCCCGGTCGAGCTCGGGCCCGTGCCGCGCAACGGCGCGCAGGGCCCGGGGCTCTCGGTCTACGTCCGCGACCCGGACGGCTCGCTCGTGGAGTTCATCTCCTACGCCGAGCCGCCCGCCTGAGCGCCGCGGGCGCCCGGCTCACGCCTCGAGCAGCGCGGCGAGGCCCGGGGCGTGGCGCCCCGGCGTGAACGTGCCCGCGGCGGCGTAGCCGACGACGCCGGCGGCGAGGTACGGATCGCCGGCGAGCGCCGCGACGGCGGCCGGGCCGTCGAGGCCGCGCACGAGGATCACCGAGCCGCCCCCGGCGGCGGTCCGCCCGGCGGCGAGCACGGTGCCCGCGCCGACCAGCCCGTCGATGAACGCGAGGTGCTCGGCGCGGTGCGCGTCCACCTCCTCGATCGGCGCGCTGTAGGTGCCCAGGACGACCGTGATCGGCTGCATCGCGCAAGCGTACGCGGGCCGCGGCGCCGTCCGCCCCGCGGCCTAGCGTCCCGGCCGATGCCCCGCACCGCCGCCGACCTCGCCGCCGCCGACCAGCGGGTGCTCTGGCACCCGTTCACCCAGCAGCAGGGCTGGTCCGAGGAGGTGCCGCTCGTGATCGAGCGCGCCGAGGGCTGCACGCTCTGGGACGCCGACGGCAGCGCCTACCTGGACGGCGTCTCCTCGCTCTGGTGCAACGTCCACGGGCACCGCCACCCGCGGATCGACGCGGCGATCGCCGAGCAGCTCGGGCGGGTCGCGCACACGACGATGCTCGGGCTCACCCACCCGCCCGCGATCGAGCTCGCCGAGCGCCTGCTGGCGATCGCCCCCGACGGCCTCGAGCGCGTCTTCTACTCCGACAACGGCTCGACCGCGAACGAGATCGCGCTGAAGATGGCCTACCAGTGGCACCACCAGCGCGGCGAGTGGTGGCGCTCGGGCTTCGTCTGCCTGAAGGACAGCTACCACGGCGACACGATCGGCTCGGTCTCCGTCGGCGGGATCGAGCTCTTCCACGCGCTCTACCGGCCGCTGCTGTTCGACACCCACCACGCCGAGCCGGGCGACGCCGAGGACCTGCGCCGGATCCTCACCGAGCACGGGGACCGCATCGCCGCGGTGATCGTCGAGCCGCTCGTCCAGGGCGCGGCCGGAATGCTGCTGCACCCGCCCGGCTACCTGCGCGCGGTGCGCGAGCTGTGCGACGAGTTCGGCGTCTTCCTCATCTGCGACGAGGTCGCCACCGGCTTCGGGCGCACCGGCACGATGTTCGCCTGCGAGCAGGAGGACGTCACGCCCGACTTCCTGTGCCTGGCCAAGGGGATCACCGGCGGCTACCTGCCGCTCGCCGCGACGCTCACCACCGGGCGCGTGTTCGAGGGCTTCCTCGGCGCCCACGAGGACTTCCGCACGTTCTTCCACGGCCACACGTACACGGGCAACCCGCTCGCCTGCGCGGCCGGGATCGCCACCCTCGACGTCTTCGAGGAGGAGCGCACGCTCGAGCGCGTGCAGGACACGATCGCCCGGCTCGGCGAGCTCCTCGACGAGCACGTCGCACCGCTGCCCGCGGTGCGCGAGGTGCGCCGCCGCGGCCTCATGACCGGGATCGAGCTGCATCCGCACCCGCTGCCCGTGCGCATGGGCCACCGCGTCACGCTCGAGGCCCGCGCGCGCGGCGCGATCATCCGCCCGCTCGGCGACGTGGTGGTGCTGATGCCGCCGCTGGCGATGACCGGGTCCGAGCTGACGCGGCTCGTGGAGATCACCGCCGAGGCGATCAGCGCCGCGACCGCGGCGCCCGCGCTCGCCGACGTCGCCTGACCGCGCTCAGAGCCCGAGCACGCCGGGCAGCGCCGCGTGATCGTCGATCACGTGGTCGGCCTCCGGGAACGCGGCGTCCCCCGCGGCGAACCCGGCGTCGTCGGCGACCCCCGTGTAGCGCACCGCCGTCCAGCCTGCCGCCCGCGCACCGGCGACGTCCGTCCGGCGCAGGTCGCCGACGTGGGCGGTCCGCTCCGGCGCCGGATCCCCGAGGCCGGCGCACGCATGCGCGAAGATCCGCGCGTCCGGCTTGTACACGCCGACCTCGTCGGAGAACGACCAGTGGTCGAAGCGGTCCAGGACGCCGTGCCCGTCGAGGTAGTCGCGCAGGACCGGCGACGGGGTGAGCCCGACGTCGCAGATGATCCCGATCCGCACGCCGGCCTCGCGCAGCCGGTCGAGGGTGGCGGCGACGTTCGGGGTCAGCCGCGTGCCGGCGCCGCGCCCGGCGTGCAGGATCGCCTCGACGAGCTCGTCGCGGACCGCGGGCGCGAGCTGCGCGCCGGTCTGCTCCAGGACGTGCTCGACCGCGTGCTCGGCGGTGTACTGGCGACCGGCGTGCCAGGCCGCGACGAAGTCCTGCCACGAGCGCTCGAACAGGGCTTCGAGCTCGGGGCGCGAGAGCGGGACGCCCGCCGCGTCGAGCACGCCGCCGACGCGCTCGATCCGCCGGTCGCGCAGCGCACCGTCGTCCTCGGCGACGAGGGTGTTCCAGAAGTCGAAGGTGACGGCGTCGTAGGCCCGCACGCCGCCGGGGCCCGGATCAGTCCGCGTAGGGCGTGAAGTCCTTCTTGCGGGCGCCGCACACCGGGCAGAACCAGGTGTCCGGGATCTCCTCGAACGGCGTTCCGGGCGG
>JALOLQ010000166.1 GCA_025455895.1 Solirubrobacteraceae bacterium | reverse complement strand
CTCGCTGCCGCCGGGGGTCGCCCCGGCGCTCGCCCGCCACTGCGTGGAGGAGTACGCGAACCTCGCCGCGCTGCTGCCGGAGCTGCACGCGCGGTACGCATGAACGGGCCGGCGGCTACCGCGGGCCGGCCGCGAACGCATCGCGGCGCTTGACGAGCAGCCACTGCGGGCTCGCGCCCGCGCGCGTGCGCTGGAGCGCGAAGCCGCCGCGCAGGCGCGCGCCGTGCAGCACGAAGACCGCGTGCCCGCGCTCGAGCGCCTCGGGCCAGGCGACGCGGCCGCCCTGCTCGTAGGCCCCCTCGTCCCAGACCGCCCCGCCCGCCTCGGCGTCCGCGTCCGGCGCCTCGAGGGCGAGCCGCCGGGCCGCCGGGTCCATCGAGGGCTCCTTCGGCAGCACCCAGGCGCGCTGCTCGGCGCCGACCTCGAGCCACAGCTCGAAGCGCCCGCCGCGCTCGCGCACCGTGAAGCGCCCGGCCGGAACGCCGCGGATCGCGAACTGCTCGTGGCCCTCGACCGTCACGCGCTCGCACGCGACCCGCTCGACCCGCGCGCCCGGCGGCCCCGCGCCCAGGAACGCCTCGAGCGCGCCGACCGCCTCGGCGGGACCCTCGGCGTGGACGAGCACCGTGCCGTCATCCGCGTTGCGCACCCACCCCAGGACGCCGAGCTCGCGGGCCCGCGCGACGGCCGCGGCCCGGAAGCCGACCCCGTGGACGCGGCCGTGGACGGTGGCGCGCAGCGCGGTCTCGCTCACGCCGGGAGCCTCGCACGTCACCTGGCGCCACGGTTGACAGCACGCCGGCGCCGGTGTGGGGTGGAGGTCGTGTCCCCGCTGCCGCCCGGCCCCTCCGCTGCGCCCGCCGTCCAGACCCTGCGCTGGGTGCTGCGGCCGATCGCCTTCCTCGAGGCCGCGCGGCGCGAGTTCGGTGACGCGTTCAGCGTGCGCTTCACCGGCTTCGAGTCGCCGATGGTGATGCTCTCGCACCCGGACGCCGTGCGCGCCCTCTACACCGGCCGCGACCACGGCCTGCCGCCGGGGCGCACGTTCGCGCTGCGCCCGCTGCTCGGCGAGCGCTCGGTGCTGCTGCTCGAGGGCCGCGAGCACCTGGACCGCCGCCGGCTGATGCTGCCCGCGTTCCACGGCGAGCGCCTGCGCGCCTACGAGGCGCTCGTGCGCGAGGCGACCGAGCGCGAGATCGCCACGTGGCCCGTCGGCCGCCCGTTCGCCGTCCACCCGGGGATGCAGGCGATCACGCTCGAGGTGATCCTCAGCGCCGTCTTCGGGGTCACCGACCCGGCGCGCCGCGAGCGCCTGCGCGGGCTGCTCATCGGCCTGCTCGACGGGACCGGGCGGCCCGGGCTCCAGCTCGGCGTGCTGCTCGCGCGCCGCTTCGGCCGCGAGGGCCCGCTCGCGCGGATCGCCGCACTGCGCGAGGGCGTCGACGCGGTGCTCGCCGAGGAGATCGCCGAGCGCCGCGCGGACCGGCAGGTCGAGCGGCGCGAGGACATCCTCTCCCAGCTCGTCGCCGCCCGCTTCGAGGACGGCGGCGCGATGGACGACGGCGAGCTGCGCGACCAGCTCATCACGCTGCTCGTCGCCGGCCACGAGACGACCGCGACCGCGCTCGCGTGGACCTTCGACCTGCTCGTGCGCCACCCGGCGGTGCTGCGGCGCCTGCTCGACGAGCTCGGCGCGGGCGACGAGCGCTACGCGCGCGCCGTCGTCAGCGAGGCGCTGCGGCTGCGCCCGGTCGTGCCGCTCGCCGGCCGGCGGCTCGGCTCCGAGCTGCGCGCCGGCGACCTCGTGCTGCCCGCCGGCACCGACGTGACGCCCGCGATCTGGCTGACGAACACGCGCGCGGAGAGCTACCCCGAGCCGTACGCGTTCCGCCCCGAGCGCTTCCTCGAGCAGGCCCCCGGCACCTACGCCTGGATCCCGTTCGGCGGCGGCTCGCGGCGCTGCCTGGGCGCGGCGTTCGCGGAGCTCGAGATGCGCGTCGTCCTGGCGACGGTGCTCGAGCGCCTCACGGTCGAGGCCGCGGGCCCGCGCCCCGAGCACGCGGCGCGGCGCAACGTGACGCTCGCGCCGCAGCACGGGACGCGGCTCGTGGTGCGGGCGCGGCCCGGGACCGGCGCCCGTGCGGCCGGCGCCGCTCAGCCGGCGGCCTGCGCCCACACGTGAGCGCCGCCCCAGTCCACGAGGACGACCGGCTCGTCGCCGATCACCCATGCGTCGTGGCCGGGCGGGAGCATGCTCACCTCGCCGGGCCCGAGCTCGAGCTCGGTCCCGTCGGCCATCCGCACGCCGAGCCGGCCGGCGACGTGGAACTGGAAGTGGGGCGCCTCGCAGAGGTCCGTGCCCACCACCTCCTTGAGGTGGGTGGACCAGCGCCACCCCGGCTCGACGGTGTAGCGGCCGACCTCCCCGCCGCCGATCTGCACCACCTCCGCGTGCCCGTCGGGGAACTCGCGGACCTCGTCCGGCGAGTCGAAGCTCTTGTGCTCGGCGCTCACGGCGACCTCCTCACTGGTTCGCCCCTGCCCGACGGCGATCGTAGGGCCCCGGGCGCGGCCTGACAACCTGGCGCGCTTGAACTCGCCCGCCGCCCGCGGATAGGGTCGGACACCGGTGGCAGGGGGACGCTCCGAAACGAGGAGTCTCATGAGCACCGAGCCGCTCACCATCGTTCACTCCGCCGACCTCGAGCGCACGGGCGGGTGGGCGCTCGTGCGCCGCTCGCTCGGCGTGCGGTCGTTCGGCATCAACGTCGTGGAGATCGCGCCGGGCGAGGCGATCCCCGAGCACGACGAGACCGATCGCGACCAGGAGGAGGTCTTCCTCACGCTCTCCGGCGCGCCGAGCCTCGTCGTCGACGGCGCCGCCCACCCGCTCCCCGAGGGGGCGTTCGCGCGGCTCGACCCGCAGCCGCGGCGCACCGTGCGCAACGACGGCGAGGGCCCGGCGACGGTGCTGATCGTCTCGGCGCCCCGCACGAGCGGCTACGAGGCGATGGAGTGGGCATGAGCGTCGAGGGTCCCGACTCCGCCGCCGCGCTCGAGGCGATGATCGGCCGCTACAACGAGGCCTGGAACGCCCACGACCTCGACGCGATCCTCGCCCGGCACGCCCCCGGGATGGTGTTCGAGAACCACACCGCCGGAGAGCGTGCCGAGGGCGCGGCGGTGGGGCCGCACGTGCAGGCGATCTTCGACGGCTGGCCCGACCTGCGCTTCGAGACGCGGCGGCTCTACTCGCGCGAGGGCCTGATCGTCCAGGAGTGGACCGCGCACGCCACCCACACGCGCGAGCTGCGCCGCGGGGACCTCGTCGCCCCGCCGTCCGGCCGCCCGCTGAGCTGGGTGGGGATGGACGTCATCCCCTGCGAGGGCGGGCTCGTGAAGCGCAAGGACGTCTACTCGGACTCGGTGGGCATCCTGCGCCAGGTGGGGCTGCTCTGAGCACGGCGCCCGGCGCGGGCGGCTCGCCGATGCTCCCCCGGCTGCGGGAGGGTGCCGTGCGCCGCGTGCGGCGGCTCGTCGAGGTCGGCGCGCTGCCCGGGGACTCGCCCGAGGTCCGCGCCCGCAAGGCGGGCCTCGTGCTCTCGTCGGCGCTCATGGCCGCGCTGTCGTGCGTCTGGGTCATCACCTACGCGGTCCTCGGGCTGTGGGTCTCGGCGCTGATCCCGTTCGCCTACCAGGTGGCGACGGCGGTCAGCATCGCCGTCTTCGCCCGCACGCGGCGCTACGTCGTCTTCCGCTGGAGCCAGCTCGCGCTGCCGCTGCTGCTGCCGTTCGCGTTGCAGTGGAGCCTCGGTGGCTTCGAGAACTCCTCGGCGGTCTGCCTGTGGGCGATCACCTCGCCGGTGGGCGCGCTCGTCTTCGTCGGGGCGCGGCGGGCGGTGCCGTGGATGCTGGCGTTCGTCGCGCTCGTGCTCGCCTCGGTGGCGGTCGACGCGCAGCTCGCCGCCGGCGCGCCCGACATCCCGCAGGGCGTGCAGATCGCGTTCTTCGCGCTCAACGTGCTCGGCGTCGCCACGACGGTGTTCGCCGTGCTGCGCTACTTCGTCGAGGCGCGCGAGCGCGAGCAGGCGAAGTCCGAGCGGCTGCTGCTGAGCGTGCTGCCCGCGCCGATCGCGGCGCGGCTCAAGGAGGACGAGGCGGTGATCGCCGACGCCGTCCCCGAGGCGACCGTGCTGTTCGCCGACCTGTCCGGCTTCACGGCGCTCGCCGAGCGTCACCCCGCGGCGGAGGTCGTCGCGCTCCTGGACGCCGTCTTCGCTCGCTGGGATGCGCTCGCCGCCGCCCACGGGGCCGAGAAGATCAAGACGATCGGCGACGCGTACATGGCCGCCGCCGGAATCCCGCTCCCGCGCGCCGACCATGCCGAGGCGGTCGCGGGGCTGGCGCTCGCGATGGGCCCCGAGCTGGCCGCCTGCGCCGAGGCGGCGGGGGTGCCGCTCCAGGTGCGGATCGGGATCGACAGCGGCCCGGTCGTCGCCGGGGTCATCGGGCGCGCGAAGTTCAGCTACGACCTGTGGGGGGACACGGTCAACACCGCGAGCCGCATGGAGTCGCACGCCGAGCCCGGCACGATCCAGGTCACCGAGCGCGCCGCCGAGCGCCTGCGCGGGCGCTTCGCGGTGCGCGAGCGCGGGACCGTCGAGGTCAAGGGCAAGGGGCCGATGCGCACGTTCGTGCTCCTCGGCCCGCGCGCGAGCGGTCGCGGTGGTTGAGGCCCGC
>JALOLQ010000165.1 GCA_025455895.1 Solirubrobacteraceae bacterium | reverse complement strand
GCGCTTCCCATCAATCGACTCCTTGAGATCGTTTGGCCCCGCTCGGTGCGTTCATGACGCCTGCGTCACCGTCGGGGTGCCGGACATTGTGCCGAACCGCGGCGCACCCCGCAGTACGGCTCCCGCGGGTGCGCGGACCGTCAGCCCTCGGCGGGAGCGGCGCGCGCCCCGAGCACGGTCGCGACGAGCGCCGTGCCGGCCATCAGCCCGGCCGTCGGCCCGGGCACCGCGCCGCGGCGCCACTCGAGCCCGATCACCGCGAGGTCGAGCGCGTCGATCGCCGGCTGCAGGCGCCACCAGGCGGCGCGGTCGCCGCCGCTCGCCGCGGCCATCCCCGCGGCGAGCGCGAGGTTGCGCACGCCCCACATCCGGCCGAGCACCGGCAGCTGCGGGTTGGCGGCGGGATCCAGGCCGAAGGCGCGCGAGGCGAGCCGGGGCGTGAGCAGGGTGGAGAGCCCGAGCATCGTGCGGGCGGTGAGCAGCGCCCGGCCCTCCGGAGTCGACGGGAGCGTCATCGGGCGATTCTTCGCGGGCGGGGGAGCCGCTGTCAACCCGAGGTGCGCCCGAACCAGCGGGCCGTGCGGCTCGAGCCGAAGTGCTCCTTCTCGGCGACGAGCTCGGCGGACGGCCCGTGCAGGGTGCCCGTCTTCTCCGGGCCGGAGAGGAAGTCGATGTCCACGCGGGCGACGCGGCCGGTGCCGAACTCGATCCAGCACGAGCCGCGCCCGTCGTTCGGCGGCGGCATCGGGCCGCCGGTGCGCTCGGCGATCAGCCGGGCGGCGACGACCTTCGCCGCGCCCTCGGCGAAGACGCCCGCCTTCGGGACACCCGCGGTGGCGACGTCGCCGATCGCGTAGACCCCGGGGATCCGCGTCTCGAGCGTCCCGGGGTCGACCGGGACGTAGCCGTCCTCGGTGATCCCGCTGGCGAGCACGACCTCGGGCGCGCGGTGGCGCGGGACGCCGAGGAAGAGGTCGAACGGCACCGGATCGCCGTCCTTGAGCAGCACGGTGCGGGCGGCGGGGTCGAGGGCGGTGATCCGCCGGTTGCCCTGGAAGTCGATCCCGCGGGCGGCGAACTCCTCGAGGATCACCGCCGAGGCGCTCGGCGACGGCGGCACCGGCGAGGGGAGCGGCATCATCAGCGTGATCTGCGAGCGCTCGCGCACGCCCTCGCGCACGAGCACGTCGTGGACGAGCAGCGCGCACTCGCTCGGGGCCGGCGGGCACTTGAAGGGCGCCCCGCAGACGCCGATCACGACGTGCCCGCCGGGGAAGGCCGGCAGCACGTCCCGCAGCGCCGCGGCGCCGTCCACGGAGTAGAACTCGTGGCCGGCCTCGGCGAGCCCGGGCGTCGCCGCGACGTCGTAGTCGGCCCCGAGGGCGATCACGAGCACGTCGGCCTCGTGGGTCCCGGCGTCGGTCTCCACGCGCCGCGCCTGCGCGTCGATCGCCGTGACCGTCTCGCGCAGGACCCGCACGCCGGGCTTCACGACCTCCGCGTAGGGCAGCCGCACCGCCTCGCGCGTCGTGCGCCCGAACATCACGTCGAGCTTCGCGTAGCCGAAGGTGAACGCGTCGGAGCGATCGATGAGCGTGACGCCCGCGTCCTCGCCGAAGCGCTCGGAGAGCAGCGTCGCCAGTTCGAGCCCGCCGAAGCCGGCGCCCAGGATCAGCACCCGTGAAGCCATGAGGCCGACCCTATCCGGCTGTCCGTCCTCCGCGAGGCGCCCTCAGCGTGGCGGATCTCCCCGGTTGCTCCGGGAGGATCCGGCGCGGGACGCGCTCGCCCGAGCGCTGATGGGGACCCGCGGCGGATCGTCCGTGACGATCCGGGAGGATCCGCCACGCCGACGGGGGCCGGTGCGCCTACCGCCTACCGGAACCGGGGGCAGGGGATGCTGATCGTCTTCGACTGCTTCAGGCCGGTGACGTATGCGTAGTCGGCGCGGAACCCGAGCCGCCCGTCGGCCGGGCAGCGCGGGCGCGCGGCCCAGAAGCTGCCGCCCGAGAAGATCCCGGTCGCCTCGGCGCGCAGCTCGGTGATGCTGAAGGTGAACGTGCCGACCTTCGGCAGCGGCAGCAGCATCCGGTAGCCGTAGCGCCCGTCGGGGGTCGGGTCGCGGAACAGGTTCGCGTTGAGCTGCGGCTTCTGCTGGCGCAGGATGAAGTCGTTGCGCACGATCGCCGACCTGGTGTCGGACCGCGCCAGCACGCCGATCGAGGCGAACGCGCCCTTCACGGTCGGCTTCGAGAGGTACATCGCGAACGTGCCCGGGATCGTCGCCTGCGTGAACAGCGGGCGGCCGTCGGCCACGCCGGTGCCGCGGCCGAGGAAGGCGCGGGTGCAGGTGCGCAGCAGCGTGCGGTCGGCGGCGCTGAGCTTCGTCTTCAGGAGGATGCGCTCGGCCTGCGCCGGCTTGGAGATCATCGCCTCGTAGTCGAGCTTGGGCGACTGGTTCAGGATCAGGAAGCGCTTGAAGCGCACGGCGTCGCAGAGCCGGCCGGTGCGCAGGAACTCCGGGCGGATCGTGATCGCCTTCGGGAAGCGCAGCGTCGAGCGCGTCAGCGCCGGCGGCGGCCCGCCCGAGGTGTCGAACGAGTTCGAGCTGAAGACGACGGTGTAGCGCCCGTCCGGCCGCAGGTCCTTGAGCTGCACGCCGAAGTCCTGCACCGGGTCGGCGGCGGCGGAGGCGGCGGGGAGCAGGGCGAGCAGGAGCGTGGCGGCGAGCAGGCGCTTCATGGGCAGGTGAGGGGTCGGCGGGCGGGACGGGCTGCGCCTCCAGGGTGACACGCGGCGGCGCCCCCGCGCGCCGGGTGCGGCCCGGTAGGGTCGGGAGCATGGATCTCCAGCTCGTCTCGTTCGATGAGCCGGCGGAGGTGCGGGAGTTCGAGAAGGGACGCTTCGAGCTGTACCTCGTCGGCGGGATGACCCTCGGCCGCGCGACCTACGAGCCCGGCTGGCGCTGGCGCGAGCACGTGGGCGCCGCGACCGGGGAGGAGTGGTGCGAGGTCGAGCACGTCGGCCTCGTGCTCAGCGGCCGCGCGGCGGCCGCGATGCGCGACGGCCCGGAGGTGGTGATGGAGCCCGGGCAGTTCTTCTACGTCCCGCCCGGCCACGACAGCTGGGTCGTCGGCGACGAGCCGTACGTCTCCCTGCACATGCTCGGCTCGGAGGACTACGCGGCGTCGACGTGAGGCCCCGGCCGGGTGCCCCTCAGCGCGGGTGGGTGCGGAAGTAGTCCCGGGCCGCCTTGCTGATCGTCTTGGCCTTGCGGTCCTCGGCGGCGCGCAGGCGCGCGTCGGTCCTGGCGGCGGCGACGTCGGCCTCGCGCAGGAGCTTCCGGTAGCTGTCCAGGCGCGTTGCGGGGAGGGCTCCGGCGTCGACGGCGGCCCGGACGGCACAGCCGGGTTCGCTCTCGTGGGTGCAGTCCCGGAACCGGCAGCCGCCGGCGAGCTGCTCGACATCCGAGAATGTGCGGGAGATGCCCTCCTCGGACCCCGTGAGGCCGAGCGCGCGAAGGCCCGGCGTGTCGATGAGCACGCCGCCGCCGGGCAGCGGGAGCAGCTCACGCGCGACGGTGGTGTGCCGTCCGCGCTGGTCGCCGACCCGGACCGCCTGGGTCTCCTGGCGGTGGCGACCCAGCAGGACGTTGGCGATGGTGGACTTCCCCGCGCCGGACGGGCCGAGCAGGACGCCGGTGCGGTGCCCGGACAGGTGGTCGAGCAGGGGCGCGACGCCGTCGCCCGCGAGCGCGTTCATCGCCAGGACGTCGACGCCCAGCGCGATCGACTCGACGGCCGCGCGGGCGCCGTCCGGATCGGCGGACAGGTCGATCTTCGTGAGGGCGATCACGGGGACGGCTCCCGAGTCCCAGGCCAGAGCCAGCTCGCGCTCGATGCGGCGCAGGTTGGGCGGCTCGGCGATCGGGTGGACGACGAACACCGTGTCGACGTTGGCGGCGAGCACCTGGACGTCGGAGCCCTCGCCGGGATCTCCGCGCGTCATCGCGCCGGCTCGCGGAAGCACGGCCTCGATCAGGGGGACGTCGATCGCCTCGGCGTCCATCACGGCCACCCAGTCGCCGACGGCGGGCAGATCCACCGTGCCACGAGCGAGCTTCAGCAGCCGAGCCGACGCGGCCGCGCGCACGATGCCCGCGCGCGTCGCCACCAGGGCGCTGCCGCGGTCGCCGCGGATCACCCGTCCCGCCGTCAACCCCTCCAGGGCATGCGGCTCGAACAGCGCCTCCCACCGCTCGTTCCAGCCCAGCCGTGCAAGTGCGTCCGGCATGCTGCGGCGCACACTACGCCCGGCCGGCCACCGGCGCCCCGCGCAGACGTGGTGGCCCGGGACACGGCCCGCCGCCATCCCGTGCGCCTGCGGTGGCGGGGCGGTGCTAGACCTCGCAGACGGCGATGGCCGGGGCGTCGCGGCGGGCCTTCTCCGTCGCGGTGTCGAGGTGGGCGAGTTGCCGGTACGTGATGTGGTCAGGATCGACGCCGAGCGCCGCGGCATCGTCGCGTTCGAGGCGCTCGACGAGGTCCTTCGAGGCAAGCGTCAGTCCGCCGGTGGCACACGCCTCGATGCGCGCGGCCTCGTTGACCTCGTCGCCGAGCGCCGTCACCTCAGAGCGCCCTACGGTCGTGATGCTTCCCACGTAGAGGGTCGACCCCCAATGCAGACCGAACCGCAGGGTGAGGTCTTCCGGCGGCAGATCACTGCGAACGGCGATATCCATCACGGCATCCCGCAACGTGCG
>JALOLQ010000164.1 GCA_025455895.1 Solirubrobacteraceae bacterium | reverse complement strand
GCACGCGAACGACTGACGCCGCGCCGGGCGCTCAGCGCGTCAGCTCGCGCAGCGTGGCGAGCAGCTCGTCGCTGACCTCGCCCGCGTACACCGGCATCGCCCAGCCCGTGAGGTCCACGTGCAGGTCCTCGCCGACCTCGACCTCGAGCTCGCCGCCGTCGAGCGCCACCCGCACCGGCGAGTCCCCGCCGCGCAGCACGCTGGCGACCGCCGCGCCGCAGGCCCCCGTGCCGCTGGACATGGTCTCCCCCACGCCGCGCTCGTAGATCCGCGCGCGGATCCAGCCCGGCTCGAGCTCCGTCCACCAGCTCACGTTCGTGCGCTCGGGGAACAGCGCCGCGTTCTCGATCTCGGGCCCGAAGACGTGCAGGTCGAGCTCGAGCAGCTCGTCGAGGTCGCCGACGTGGATCGCGCACTGCGGATTGCCGACGTTCACGTGCTGGAAGGCCCACTCGCGCCCGGCGGAGACGATGCTCCCGCGCCCGTCCGCGTCGCCCTGCGGGAACTGCGGCGAGGCGGTGCGTGCGCGCCCCATGTCGACCCGGCAGGTGGTCGGCGAGAGGATCTCCGGGCGGATCTCGCCGGCGGCGGTCTGCACCGAGAAGCGCTGTGCGTCGGTCCAGCCGCTGCGGTGCAGCCACAGGATCGCCTGCCGCGAGCCGTTCCCGGAGAGCTCGGCCTCCGAGCCGTCGGCGTTGAAGATCCGCAGACGCGCCGCGAAGCCCGGCTCGTCGGGAGGCGCGACCTCGACGAGGCCGTCGCCGCCGAGCCCGACGTGGCGGTCGCACAGCCGCGCGACGACCGCCTCGGTCAGCTCGACCGGCACCTGTGCTCGGTCGACGATCAGGTAGTCGTTGCCGAGGGCCTGCCACTTCTCGAAGCGCACGGGACGCCACCCTACGGCGCGCGGGGCGCCGGCGTCGCGAGCAGCGCGGCGGCGACCTCGGCCGGGGCGCGCCCCGTGACGTCGACGACCTCCACGCCGGCGAGCTTGCGCAGCCACGTGAGCTGGCGCCGGGCGTAGTTGCGCGTGCGGCGCTGCATCCCGGCGACGTCGCCCGTCAGCAGCTCCTCGAAGCCGAGCGCCTTGCGCGCCGTCTCCGAGGCCCCGGCCGCCTGCGCGGCGCGCACCTCGTCGACCGCGCCGCCGGCCACCATGCGCTCGACGCGGGCGTCGATCCGCGCGTAGAGGTCCTCGCGGTCGCGCACGAGCGCGACCAGGCGCGTCGGATGGCGGGTGTCGGCCGTCCAGAGCCGGTTCGGGCCGTCGGGCGGCTCGAGCTCGCCCATGTCGAGCAGCGCGTGGGCGCGCGCGATCCGGTGGCGGTCACCGGGGTCGATGCCCGCCGCCGCCCACGGGGCGCGCAGCGCGAGCCGCTCGTGCAGGATCGCGGGGCCCATCGCGGCGATCTCGGCCTCCCAGCGCGCCCGCACGTCGGCGGGCGGCAACGGCCGCAGCTCGAGCTCGGCGAGCGCCGCGCGCAGGTAGAGCCCCGTGCCGCCGACCACGATCGGCAGCGCGCCGTCGGCGAGCAGCGCGTCGATCTCGGCGTGGGCGAGCTCGGCGTACTGGCCGACGCTGAACGTCGCGTCGACCGGGAGGAACGAGACGAGCCGGTGCTCGAGCCGTGCACGCTCGTACGCGGGCGGCACGCCGGTGAGCACCTCGAGACCGCGGTAGACCTGCAGCGCGTCGGCGGAGACCGCGACCGGGCGGCGCCCGGCGGCGCGCAGGAGCTCGGCGGCCGCGAGCGCGATGTCGGTCTTGCCCACGCCGGTCGGGCCGAAGAGCGCGAGCAGGCCGCCGGGCGGGACGGTACGCGGATCGATCGCCGGTTCGGCAACGGGCACGACCGGGAGTATCGTGGCCGTGATGGGCGTGCGCATCGGATGTGGGCATGCGACGGGCGCCGATCCGCGGATCGCGGCGATCGAGGCCGCGACCGACGCGCGCCAGGCGCTCGGCGACGCGCCCGCCGACCTCGTGCTCGCCTTCAGCTCGGGTCGCCATCTCGACGACCCGGCCGCGACGCTCGAAGGCCTGCACGAGGCGCTCGCGCCGCGCTGCCTGGCCGGCTGCGGGGCCGGCGCGGTGCTCGCGGGCGGGCAGGAGTTCGAGGGCCGGACCGCGGTCGCCGTGTGGGCGGCGGCGCTCGGCGGCGGATCGGCCGAGACCTTCCATGCGAGCGGGCGCCAGGACGGCGGCGAGGTGCACGTGACGGGCCTCCCGGACGTGCGGGGCGCCTCCGCGGTGCTGCTGCTGCCCGACCCGTACACGTTCCCCGCCGACCGGGCCGTGGCCGACGTCGCGCGCGCCGCGCCGGGCGTCCCGGTGCTCGGCGGGTTCTCCAGCGCCCGGACCCCGAGCCGCGACGCCGCGCTCCTGCACGACCGCAGGATCCACGCGACGGGCGCCGTCGGCGTGGTCCTCCGCGGCGTCGAGGTCCTGCCGTGCGTCTCGCAGGGGGCGGCGCCGATCGGCCCGGAGATGACGATCACCGCCGCCGACGAGCACGTCATCCGCGAGCTCGACGGCCGGCCCGCGCTCGCGCGCCTGCGGGCGGTGATCGAGGAACTCGGCGAGGACGAGCGCACGTCGGTGAGCGGTGCGCTCGTGCTGGGCGTCGGGGTCGGGGCCGACATCCCCGCCGGGGGCCGGCCCGGCTACCTCGTCCGGGGCATCATCGCGGCCGACCCGGAGGCGGGGACCGTGACCGTGGGCGCCCGCCCGCACCCCGGCCAGGTGATCCGCCTGCACGTGCGCGACGCGGCCTCCGCCTCGCGCGAGCTGCACGACGAGCTGCGCCTGCGCCGCACGGCGCTCGGCGCCGATCCCGCGGGGGCGCTCGTCTTCACCTGCAACGGCCGCGGCGCGGCGATGTTCGGGCCGGGCGGGCACGACGCCGGCGCCGTCGAGACCGAGTTCGGCGGAGCGCCCTCGGCCGGGTTCTTCGCGGCCGGCGAGATCGGGCCGGTGGGCGGCGAGAGCTTCCTGCACGGGTTCACGGCGACGGTCGCCGTGTTCGCGGGCTGAACCGCGCGGAGCCCGCCGCCGCGGGAGTGCGAGACTGGCGCGCATGATCCTCGTGGGCCGCTCCGTCCTGCTCACCGGCGCCACCGGCGGCATCGGGCAGGCCATCGCGCGGCGCCTGGCCGCGGCGGGCGCGCAGCTGACGCTGACCGCGCGCCGCGCGGAGGTCCTCGACGACCTCGCGGCCGAGCTCGGGGCGCGGGTGATTGCCTGCGACCTCGCCGACCGCGAGGCGGTCCTGCGCCTCGCCGCGGACGCCGGCGGGGTCGACGTGCTCGTGGCGAATGCGGCGCTGCCGGCCTCGGGGTCGCTGCTCGCCTTCAGCCCCGAGGAGATCGACCGCGCGCTCGACGTCAACCTGCGCGCGCCGATCCAGCTGAGCCGCGCGCTGATCCCCGGCATGGTCGAGCGCGGCGCCGGCCACGTCGTGCTCATGTCCTCGCTGGCCGGCCGCAGTGCCAGCGGCGGCGGCACCGCGCTCTACTCGGCGACGAAGTTCGGCCTGCGCGGCTTCGGCCAGTCCCAGCGCACCGACCTGCGCGGCACCGGCGTCGGCGTCAGCGTCGTCTTCCCCGGGTTCGTCCGCGACGCGGGGATGTTCGCCGACAGCGGCGCCGAGCTGCCCGGGTTCGTGAAGACGAGCTCGCCGGAGGAGGTCGCGGACGCCGTGGCCGACGCGATCGAGCGCGACCGCGGCGAGGTCGACGTCGCGCCGCTCGGCATGAGGGCCGGGGCGCGGCTCGCCGAGACGGCTCCCGCGCTGTCCGCACGGGTCACGAAGCTGCTGGGCAGCGACAAGGTCGCCCACGACCTCGCCGCCGGGCAGGCCGACAAGCGCTGATCGCTCTAGGCGCGGGCGAGCGCGCGGGCCACGAGCGACATCTCGCCGGTGAGCGTCTGGCTCGTCGCGGCGGTGATCTGCACCGGCACGATCTCGCCGGGCTGCGCGAGGCCCGCGAAGTTCACGGCCTTGTTGTGGCGGGAGCGCCCGCGCAGGCGCGAGGGGTCGGTCCGCGACGGGCCCTCGACGAGCACGTCGAGCGTCCGGCCGACGAACCGCTGCGCGCGCTCGCGGGCGCGACGCTGGACGACCTCGACGAGCCGCTCCATCCGCTCGACCTTCACCTCGTGCGGCACGAGGCCGTCCGTGATCTCGGCGGCCTCCGTGCCGCGCCGCGGGGAGAAGACGAAGGTGAACGCCCCGTCGAACCCGACCTGCTCGACGACCTCCAGCGTCTGCGCGAAGTCCGCCTCGGTCTCCCCCGGGAAGCCGACGATGATGTCCGTCGTGAGCGCGCAGTCGGGCACGTGCTCGCGGATCAGCGCGACGCGGTCCAGGTAGCGCTCGCGCGTGTACGTGCGCCGCATCGCCTTGAGGATCCGCGACGAGCCGGCCTGCAGCGGCAGGTGGATGTGTTCGCAGACGGCGGGCAGCTCGGCGTGCGCGAGCACGACGTCCTCGCGGATGTCCTTCGGGTGCGGGCTCGTGTAGCGGATCCGCTCGATGCCGTCGATCGCGTCGACCTCGCGCAGCAGCGTGCTGAAGGTGGAGCGCTCGGGGCGCAGGTCGCGGCCCCAGCTGTTGACGTTCTGCCCCAGGAGCGTGACCTCGCGCACGCCGTCGGCGGCGAGCCGCTCGACCTCGGCGACGAGCTCGCCGAGCGGGCGGCTGACCTCGCGCCCGCGGGTGCTGGGCACGATGCAGTACGAGCAGGCGCAGTTGCAGCCGACGCTGATCTG
>JALOLQ010000163.1 GCA_025455895.1 Solirubrobacteraceae bacterium | reverse complement strand
GCGCGCGCAGCGCGGGCGCCGGGATCAGCGGCGGCCACGACGAGCGCGAGCAGACGCTGAACCAGATCCTCACCGAGATCGTGGACTTCCTCAAGGAGCCCGGCAAGTACGCGAAGCTCGGGGCGCGGATCCCGCGCGGCGTGCTGCTCTACGGCCCGCCCGGCACCGGCAAGACGCTGCTCGCCCGCGCCGTGGCCGGCGAGGCGAACGTGCCCTTCTTCCAGGCCTCGGCCTCGGAGTTCGTCGAGGCGATCGTCGGCGTCGGCGCCTCGCGCGTGCGTGACCTCTTCAAGCAGGCCAAGGAGGCCGCGCCCGCGATCATCTTCGTCGACGAGCTCGACGCGATCGGGCGCGCGCGCAGCGCGGGCGCCGGGATCAGCGGCGGCCACGACGAGCGCGAGCAGACGCTGAACCAGATCCTCACCGAGATGGACGGGTTCGAGTCCAGCCAGAGCGTCATCGTGATGGCGGCGACCAACCGGCCCGACGCCCTCGACCAGGCGCTGCTGCGCCCGGGCCGCTTCGACCGGCGGATCGCCGTCCAGCCGCCCGACCGCGTCGGCCGCGAGGAGATCCTGAAGATCCACTCGCGCAGCGTCCCGCTCGACGACGAGGTGGATCTCGCGCGGATCGCCGCCTCGACGCCGGGCATGACCGGCGCCGACCTCGCGCTGCTCGTGAACGAGGCGGCGCTGTTCGCCGCCCGGCGCGGCCACGAGGCGGTGCGCACGCGCGACTTCACCGACGCGGTCGAGAAGACCGTGCTCGGCACCGAGCGCCAGGTCGTGATGTCGCGCGCCGACCGCGAGCGCACCGCCTACCACGAGGCCGGCCACGCGCTCGTCGGGATGCTCACGCCGGGGGCGGACCCGGTGCGCAAGGTCTCGATCATCCCGCGCGGCCAGGCGCTCGGCGTGACGCTCTCGACGCCCGAGGCCGACAAGTACGGCTACGAGCGCCGCGAGCTGCTCGGCCGGATCCAGGTGATGCTCGGCGGGCGCGCCGCCGAGCAGGTCGTCTACGGCGAGACCACCACCGGCGCCGAGTCCGACATCCAGCAGCTCACGCGGATCGCCCGCAGCATGGTCGCCCGCTGGGGCATGAGCGACGCGATCGGCCCGATCGCCGTCGCACCCGCCGAGAGCGCGGGGATGCTGCTGCCCGGCGCGGCCGAGACCTCCCAGCGCACGCAGGAGCTGATCGACGCCGAGGTGCGGCGGATCGTCGAGACGGCCGAGCGCGAGACGATCGCGCTGCTCACCCACGAGCGCCCGCGGCTCGACGCGCTCGCCCAGGCGCTGCTCGAGCGCGAGACGCTCGACCAGGACGACGTCTACGAGGTCGTCGGGTTGCCGGTGCCGGTGCCCGCCGAGGTCGGCGAGCGGCCCGCGCGCGACGTCGCCCCGGCCGTCGAGGCCGAGGCCGAGACGGTCTGACCGCCGGGCCCGGCGTCGGGCTCGGCCAGCAGCCCGGCCGGCGCGCCGCGCAGCGCCGCGGCCTCCGCGGCCGGGTCGGCCTGCGGCAGCGGCCGGCGCTCCTCGCGGTCCAGCCGCAGCGCGAGGAACATGCCGACCGTGACCGCCGCGGCCGCGCCGCCGGCGAGGATCAGCGTCGTGTGGCTGCCGAGCGCCGCCGCCACCGGGCTCGTGAGCGCGAACGAGACCGGCACCAGCGCGACCGACGAGAACCACTCGAGGCTCTGCACGCGGCCGAGCACCGCCGACGGGACGAGCAGCTGCTGGAGCGTCGTGAAGACGATCAGCCCGACCGTGATCATCGCCCCGTGCACGGCGGCGAACAGCATCAGCTGCCAGACCGTGGTGCCCAGGGCGTAGCCGATCAGCGGCAGCATCGCGAGCGCCCAGGCGCCGAAGATGACCGAGAGGTAGCGCCGCGGCAGCCCGCGCTGGGCGACGATCAGCGCCGCGACGATCGCGCCCAGCCCGTCGGCGGCGAGCACGAGGCCGTAGCCGGTCGCGCCGGCGTCGAGCTCGTTGCGCACGATGTACGGCAGCAGCACCTGCATCGGGCCGAAGAACAGGAGCATCACGAGCGAGGAGGTGAGCAGCGTCACCCACAGCCAGCGCTGCCCGGCGGCGTAGCGCAGGCCCGCCTTCGCCTCGGCGAGCATCGTCGAGCCCGCCTCGTGCGTGCCCGCCGACGGCGTGCGGATCAGCGCGATGAACGTCGCCGAGACGAGGAACGTCACGGCGTCGATGACGAACGCGTCGCCGGGCCCGACCGCGGCGACGATGATGCCGCCGAGCGCGGGCCCGAGCAGCAGCCGGCAGGACTGGCGCATGAACTGCTCGAGCGCGTTGGCCTGCGTGAGGCGCTCGCCGGAGAGCAGGTCCGGCACGAGCGCGCCGAGCGCGGGACCGAAGAACGCCTCGCCGGCGCCGTAGAGCCCGACGAGCAGCACGAGGTGCCAGATCTCGAGCGAGCCGCTGAGCGACAGCGCGGCGATCACGCCGAGCGCGGCGGCGCGGACGAGGTCGGCGGCGATCATCACGCGGCGGCGGTCGAAGCGGTCCGAGACGACCCCGCCGGTGAGCAGGAACAGCCCGAGCCCGACCGACCACGCGAGCCCGACCAGCGCGAGCGCGGCCGGGGTGTTCGAGAGGTCGTAGACCTGCCAGGCGACGGCGACGAGGTAGATGCCGTCGCCGAGCAGCGAGACGGTCAGCCCGCACCACAGGAGGGCGAAGTCGCGCTCGCGCAGCGGCGAGAGGATCCTCATCGGCCGCTACCGTCCTCGCCCATGCTCGTCGCGATCGACGGCCCTGCGGGCGCCGGGAAGTCGACGGTCGCCCGCGCGGCGGCCGACGCGCTCGGGTTCACGTACCTCGACACCGGGGCGATGTACCGCTGCGTCGCGCTCGCGCGCCTGCGCGACCCCGGCGCCGACCCCGCGGCGCTGGAGATCGGGCTCGGCGAGCGCGTGACGCTCGCCGGCGAGGACGTGAGCGAGGCGATCCGGGCTCCGGAGGTCACCGCCGAGGCCTCGCGCGTGGCGGCCGATCCGGCGGTCCGCGCGGCGCTCGTCGCCCGCCAGCGCGAGCTGATCGCCGGCGGCGACTGGGTCGCCGAGGGCCGCGACATCGGCACGGTCGTCGCGCCCGACGCCGAGGTGAAGGTGTTCCTCGACGCGACGCCGCAGGAACGCGCGCGGCGCCGCGCGGCCCAGTCCGGGCGCTCGGCCGCCGAGGTGCTGGCCGAGCAGGAGGAGCGTGACGCCCGCGACCGTGCCCGTGAGCACGCGCCGCTCACCGCGGCCCCCGACGCCGTGATCCTCGACACCACGGGGCTGACCCTAGCCGAGGTGGTGGACCGGATCGTCAATCTGTCCACCACGCGCCGAGCGGCCCGGGAGACGGGGCGAACGGCATGAAGGTCGCGGTGGTCGGATACCCGAACGTCGGCAAGTCCTCGCTCGTCAACCGCCTGAGCGGGACGCGCGAGGCGGTCGTCCACGAGCGCGCCGGCGTCACCCGCGACCGCAAGGAGCTGCCCTGCGAGTGGAACGGGCGGCGCTTCACGCTCGTGGACACCGGCGGCATGGACGCGCTCGACCCGGACCCGATCTCCGGCTCGATCCGCGACCAGGCGCGCGCCGCGCTCGCCGACGCGGTCCTCGCCGTGCTCGTCGTCGACGCGCGTGCGGGGCTGCGGCCCGGCGACGAGGAGATGGCCGACCTGCTGCGCCGCGACGGGATCCCGGTGATCGTCGCGGCGAACAAGGTCGACACCGGCGCCGACGCGCCGCTGGCGGCCGACTTCCACCGCTTCGGCCTCGGCGAGCCGATCCCCGTCTCCGCCGCGCAGGGCCTCGGCACCGGCGACCTGCTCGACGCGGTCGTCGCGCGCCTGCCCGACGAGGGCGACGTGCCCGAGGAGGACGACGAGGAGGTCATCCGGCTGGCGATCATCGGGCGCCCGAACGTCGGCAAGTCGACGCTCGTCAACCGCATCCTCGGCGCCGAGCGGGTGATCGTCAGCGACGTCGCCGGCACCACGCGCGACGCGATCGACCTCCCGATCGAGCTCGACGGGCGCCGGCTCGTGCTCGTCGACACCGCCGGGATGCGCCGGCAGGCGAAGGTCTCCGACAGCGTCGAGTACTACACCGTGCTGCGCTCGCAGCGGGCGGTCGAACGGGCGGACGTGGCGCTCGTCGTCTGCGACGCGCGCGACGGCGTCACCTCGCAGGACCTGCGGATCGCCGAGCTGGCGATGAAGGAGGGCTGCGCGACGCTGCTGGCGCTGAACAAGTGGGACCTCGCGCCGATGAGCGAGGACGACCTCGACCGCGAGCGCGCGAAGGTCGGGCGCAAGCTGCGCCTGCGCCCGAAGGTGCTGACGATCAGCGCGCTCGGCGGCCGCAACGTCCAGCGCGTCCTGACCGAGGCGATCACGCTCGGCGACCGCCGCCGCGAGCGGATCCCCACCCCCGAGCTCAACCGCTTCCTGGCCGAGGCGATCGACGCGCGCCAGCCCCCGGCCAAGCAGGGCCACCGCCTGAAGCTGCTCTACATCGCCCAGATCGAGACGCGGCCGCCGCGCTTCGCGCTCCAGGTCAACAACCGCAACAAGATGACGCGCGACTACGCCTACTACCTCGAGAACCGGCTGCGCCAGCGGTTCGGGCTCGACGGCGTCCCGGTGATCATCGACGTGCGCGAGCGCAAGCAGCGGCGCAGCGAGCGTGGCTGAGGCGCCGCGCCGCCGGCGGCGCCTGCTCGCCGCGGCGCTCGCGCTCGTCGCCGTGCTCGCGCTCGTC
>JALOLQ010000162.1 GCA_025455895.1 Solirubrobacteraceae bacterium | reverse complement strand
GTCTCGAGCGGTGACAACTTCCTCGCCGGGCTGAACCTCAACGCCTCGTTCGCCAACGGCGTGCCGTGGTACGACGCGATCGCGGGCAGCGCGATCGGCATCGACGCGATGACGCTCGGCAACCACGACTTCGACTTCGGCCCGGCGGCGCTCGCCGACTTCATCTCCGGATTCACGTCGGACACGACGTTCCTCAGCGCGAACCTCGACGTCCGCGGCGAGCCCGCGCTGCGGGCGGTGCGCCGCGACATCCGCCCGTGGACGATCGTCCGCCGCGGAGGCGACCGGATCGGCGTGATCGGCCTGACGACGCCGCTGATCCGCTCGATCTCCTCGCCCGGGCCGAACATCGGCGTCGACGAGGACCTCGCCGGCGTCACGCAGCGCGCGGTGCGCGACCTGCGGCGCCGCGGCGTGAACAAGATCGTCCTCTCCAGCCACCTCCAGGGCATCGCCTCGGAGGAGGCGCTGATCCCGCAGCTGCGCGGGGTGGACGTCGTCATCGCCGGCGGCGGGGACGAGCTGCTCGCCAACCCGGACGACACGCTGATCCCGAACCCGCCGTCCTCGACGCCGCCGGCCGGCCCGTACCCGAAGCTCGTCACCGACGCCCGCGGCCGCGCCGTGCCGATCGTCACGACGCAGGGCGAGTACCGCTACGTCGGGCGGCTGACGCTCGACTTCGACCACCGCGGGCGGATCCGGACGATCGACGACGGGCTCAGCGGCCCGGTGCGCGTCAGCGGCCGCGACGCCGACCCGGACGTCGCGGCGCCCGACCCGGCGCTCGTCACCGCGATCGACACGCCGCTGGCGGCCTACCGCGCGGCGCTGAACGCGAACGTCCTCGCCACCAGCGAGGTCCCGCTCGACGGCCGCAACCCGGATCCGATCCGCCGCCGCGAGGCGAACCTCGGCAACCTCGTCGCCGACGGCTTCCTGCACGCCGCGCGCAAGCTCGGCCGCGACCCGGACGTCGCGATCACCAACGGCGGCGGCATCCGCAACAGCAACGTCATCGCGGCCGGCCCGCTGTCCGAGGGGCAGACGTTCGACATCCTGCCGTTCGACAACCTGATCGCGACGGTGAGCGTGACCCGGGCGCAGCTCTCGAGCGCCGGGCGCTTCGCGCAGATCGGCGGGATGAAGGTCGAGGTCGACACGAGCCGCCAGGCGCGCCTCACGAGCAGCACCTGCGCGGTGACCTCGCCGCCCGGCGAGCGCGTGCGCCGCGTCCAGCTCGACGACGGGACGCTGATCGTCGACGGCGGCGCCGTCGTGCCCGGCCCCGACGTCGTCGTCGCGACGACCGACTTCCTCGCCAAGGGCGGCGACTGCTACCCGTTCCCGGCCGGCTACAGCCCGACGCCGGTCGCCTACCAGCAGGCGCTCGAGGACTACCTCGTCGATCCGGTCGCCGGCGGCGGCCTCGGCGGGCTGGTCAGGGCGACCGACTACCCGGTCGGCGGCGAGGGCCGGATCACGATCACGCCGGCGCTGCCGCCGCTGCCGTGACGGGGGCCGTGGGGCGCCCGCCCGGGCGCCCCACGCGGCCCTACAGGCCCATCGTGCGCCCGAGGATCTCGCGCATGATCTCGTCGGTGCCGCCGCCGATCGGGCCCAGGCGCGCGTCGCGGGCGGCGCGCTCGATGCCGTACTCGACCATGTAGCCGGCGCCGCCGTGGATCTGGAGGCACTCGTCGGCGACCTCGAAGCTCGCGCGCTGGGTGAGGAGCTTCGCCATCGTCACCTCCTGGAGCGGCTCGCGGCCCTCCACGAAGAGCCGCAGTGCGTGGTAGGTGAGCGCGCGGTTCGCCTCGATCCGCGTCGCCATGTCGGCGAACTTGTGGCGGATCGCCTGGAACGAGCCGATCCGCCGGCCGAACGCCTCGCGCTCGGCCGCGTAGGCGAGCGTCCGCTCGAAGACGTGCTCCATCGCCGCCACCGAGCCGAGCGCCATCGACAGGCGCTCCCACTGGAAGTTGGCCATGATGAGCTTGAAGCCGCCGTGCAGCTCGCCGAGCAGGTTCTCCTCGGGCACGAAGGCGTCGTCGAGCGCGATCAGCGCCGTGTCCGAGGCGTGCCAGCCGAGCTTCTCGATCTTCGAGGCGCTGTAGCCGGGCTGGTCGGTGTCGACGAGGAAGAACGAGATCCCGCCGTGGCCGCCCTCGGGCTTCGTCTTGACCGCGGTGACGACGTAGTCCGCGCGGCAGCCGTTGGTGATGAACATCTTCGAGCCGTTGAGCACCCAGCCGCCCTCGACCTTCGTGGCGCTCGTGCGCAGGCCGGCGACGTCGGAGCCGGCGTCGGGCTCGGTGATGCCGAGCGCGGCGACCTTCGTGCCGGCGATCGAGGGCACGAGGTAGCGCTGCTTCTGGTCCTCGGTCCCGAACTTCCACACGGGCGGCGTGGCGATCGTGATGTGCGCGCCGAGCCCGGCGGCGACGCCCGCCGAGCCGCAGCGCGCGAGCTCCTCGGCGAGCACGGCGTCGTGGAGGTACCCGCCGCCCTGGCCGCCGTAGGCCTCCTCGTACTTCAGCCCGAGGAACCCGAGCTCGCCCATCCGCGGGAACAGCTCCTGGGGGAACCAGCGCGCGTCCTCCCACGCGTCGGCGTGGGGGAGCAGCTCGGCCTCGACGAAGCGCCGCAGGCTGTCGCGCAGGTCCTCGTGCTCCCGGGTGAACGGCGGCAGCAGGCGGCGCTCGGCGGCGGGCGGGACGCCCTTGGCGTAGGTGGTGCTCATGAGGGCGCGGACGCTACCGCGAGTCGCTGCGATCCGGGCGACGATCGCCTCACCGAGCTGATCGGGGAAGGCCGGATCAGGCGGACCGACGCCTCACAGCCGCTTCTTGAGCATCCCGAAGATCCCGCGCACGACCTCCTTCTGCAGCTGCTTGCCCTGGCTGCTGCCCAGGAAGTCCCCGATCGTGTCGCCCGCCCCGCCCGACGGGGCCTTCGGCTTCGGCGGAGCGGGCTTCTCGGCCTCGGCGGTCGGCGGCGCGCTCGCCGCCGCCATCCGCTCGGCGAGCAGCTCGCGTGCGCTCTGCGCGTCGGTGGGCGCGCCGTAGCGCGCCCAGAGCGGCGAGGCCTGCGCCGCCTGGGCGAGATCCGCGCTCGCGGTGTCCATGAGCGAGCGCGTGCCCGGCAGGCGGCTGTGCACGACGGGGGTCGGCACGCCCTTCTCGTCGAGGATCGTGACCGCCGCCTCGCCGATCCCCAGCTCCTGGAGCAGGCGCTCGACGTCGTAGAAGTCGGACTTCGGGTAGGTCTTCACCGCCGCGTTCAGCGCCTTCTGGTCGTCCGGCGTGAACGCCCGCAGCGCGTGCTGGATCCGGTTGCCGAGCTGGCCGAGCACGTCGGCCGGGATGTCCTTCGGCGACTGGGTGACGAAGAAGACGCCGATCCCCTTGGAGCGGATCAGGCGCACCGTCTGCGTCACCGATTCGGTGAACGCCTCGCTCGCCTCGTCGAACAGCAGGTGCGCCTCGTCGAGGAAGAAGACGAGCTTCGGCTGCTCGACGTCGCCCTCCTCGGGCAGCGTCTCGAACAGCTCCGCGACGAGCCACATCAGCACCGTCGAGAAGAGCTGCGGGCGGTCCTGGACCGCCGCCAGCTCGACGCACGAGATCACGCCGCGCCCGTCGCCGGCGGTGCGCAGCAGGTCGGCGATGTCGAGCTGCGGCTCGCCGAAGAACTCGGTCCCGCCGCCGGTCTCGAGCGCGACGAGGTTGCGCAGCAGCACGCCGACCGTCTGCTTGGAGAGCCCGCCGATCCCCTCGAGGTCGGCCTTGCCGTCCTTCGAGTCCAGCCACGTCAGCAGGGCGCGCAGGTCGGCGAGGTCGAGCAGCGGCAGACCCTTCTGGTCGGCGTAGTGGAAGACGAGCGCGAGGCTCGACTCCTGGGTGGCGTTCGCGCGCAGGACCTTGGCGAGCAGCTGCGGACCGAAGTCGCTCACGGTCGCGCGGATCGGCACGCCCGGCCCGATGCCGCCGATCGAGAACAGCTCGACCGGGAAGCCGGAGGGCTCCCACGGGATCCCGAGGTCGGCGCTGCGCTTCGCGCCCGGGCCGTCGGCGGCGCCCGGCTCGAGCAGACCGGTGAGGTCGCCCTTCATGTCGGCGACGACGACCGGCACGCCCGCCGCCGAGAGCTGCTCGGCGATCCCCTGGAGCGTCTTCGTCTTGCCGGTCCCGGTCGCGCCGGCGATCAGCCCGTGGCGGGTCAGCATCGCCAGCGGCGCCCGCACCACGGCGTCGCGGTGCAGCTCACCGTCCAGGACCCCGCGCCCGAGGTCGATCGCGGGACCCTCGGAGGCGTAGGCGGCGGTGATCGTGGCGGCGAAGTCCGGGCGCTCGGGCATGTGCGGCAACCTATCCGGCGTGAGCCCGAGCCCCCAACCGCCCGGCGTGGTCGATCTCTGGTGGCTGCCGCTCGGCGCGGGCGGGCGCTCGGTGCGCTGGAACGGCCGCGTCTACGAGGCGCTCGTGGCGCGCCGCACGGGCCGCCCGGTGCGCGACCTCTACCACGCTGCGCTCGAGGCCGGCGACGGCTCGGCGCTCGTCGTGATCGAGGTCGCGCCGGTGCTCGGCGGCCCGCCGGGCGACCGCGGCGCGGTCGCGTCCGGGCCGGTCGGCACGCGCTGGGCGGGCCGCAGCGCGCTCTTTCGCTACGAGGTGCGCCGCTGGGCCGGAGGAGTGATCCCGGACCGCGACGAGGCGGTCGCGAGCCCGCAGCGGCTGAGCGACGACCCGGCGACCGCCGCCCGCCTGCTCAGCCTCGTCCCGCAGGTCCCGACCCCGGTCTGGGGCCGCGACGAGCTGGGCGCGGGGGAGATGTGGAACTCGAACTCGGTCGTCGCGTGGCTCATCGCGCGCGCCGGGATCGACCCGGGCCGCGCACGGCTGCCCGCCGGCGGGCGCGCACCCGGCTGGGACGCGGGGCTCGCCGTGGCGGCGCGTCAGCCGCCGAGCACCGTGTGACCGCGCGGCCCCCCAGCGCGTCGAGCGGTCGTTTGTGCGCCGTGGAGGCGCACTATCGCCCACTCGACGCCGAGGGCGGGCCGCCGAGCACGGTGTGGCCGCGCGCGGCGTGGTCGAAGCCCTGGAGGTCGCCGTCGCGCGAGTAGTAGGCGCGGACCTCGCCGATCCGCTCGCCCTCGAAGGCCAGGAACTCCGCGCCGCGGTCCAGGCAGCGCTCGCCGGTGCGCGGGTGGTCCCAGGCCATCGTCCACTCGATCACGACCTCGTCCTCGCCCTCGACGAGGTGCTCGATCGTCCACACCGCCCGCAGGTGCTCGACCGCCAGCTGCGTGTGCTCGCCGATCTGCGCCGCGCCGCGCGAGGGCGGCCGGCGCGTGTACCAGTGGACGGCGTCCTCGGTGAAGTGCGCGGCGACGGCGGCGGCGTCGCCCGTGTTCAGGGCCGCGTAGTAGGAGCGGACGTGATCGGCGTGCGCGCCCATCGCGCTCAGGCCCCCGGCGGGCTGAGCTCCTCGGCCAGCTCGAAGACCTCGTTGACGACGACGGTGTCCGCGAACGCCGACACGCGCTCGAGCCGCGCGGCCTCGGCGAGCAGGAACTCCGGCTGGTCGCGCAGCGCCTCGAGCTCCTCGGGGCTCACGTCGAGCGTCCCGAGCGTGCAGACCTCGTCCGGGTCCTCCTGGCTGCGCAGGACCTGGATCGACTTCAGGATCGGCGGCCACGGGTCGGGCACCACCGCCGCGCGGAAGGCGTCGTAGGTGCCGGGCTTCAACCGGCGGACGGTGACGGTGAGGAGCATGCGGGCGACGCTATCGCGCCGCCCGCGCCCGCGCTACAGCCCGTAGGAGCGCCCGATCACGTCGAGCATGATCTCGTCGGTGCCCGCGCCGATCCGGTTCAGGCGCATGTCGCGCCAGACGCGCTCGACGC
>JALOLQ010000161.1 GCA_025455895.1 Solirubrobacteraceae bacterium | reverse complement strand
ACCGCGCGTGGGGGTTCGGTAGGCCGTTTCAGGCCCCAGGGTGGATCCTCTACGGCCCCCTGGCAGGACACGACGCCGCTTGCCGGCGTCGTGATGGGAGCGGGCGTCGCATGTGTCCCCCGCCCCCCCGAAGGGCGGGGGCCACTGCGGCGCGTGAGCGGTCTCCCCCGGAGCCCTACGGGACCAGGCGCCCTACCGGACCCGCGCTCTCCCCGACGAGCGCCCACGCGCCATGAACGCAACCGGCGCCCGGGCCGGCGCCGTAGAGCCCCGCGACGTCCCTCAACGATCCAAAGGACCCTCCCGCAATGAAGCGCATCTCCCTCATCGCCGTGGCCGCCGCCGCCTCGCTGGCGATCACCGCTCCGGTCGCGTCGGCGAAGCCGGCCAAGTCCGCTGAGACGAAGAACATCGTCGAGGTCGCCTCGGGCGACAAGAACTTCTCGACGCTCGTGAGCCTCGTGAAGAAGGCCGGTCTCGTGGAGACCCTCTCCGGCGGCGAGTTCACCGTCTTCGCCCCGACGAACGCCGCGTTCAACAAGCTCGGCAAGAAGACCCTCGCCAAGGTCGGCAAGGACAAGAAGCTCCTGACCTCGATCCTCACCTACCACGTGGTGAAGGGCGCCGTCCCGGCTTCCACGGTCGTGACGCTGAACAACAAGCGCGTCAAGACGGTGAACGGCAAGACCGTGCTCGTGCGCGTCGCCGGCGGCAAGGTCCGCGTCAACAGCTCGCGCGTGACGAAGACCGACGTGATGGCCTCCAACGGCGTCATCCACGTCATCGACCGCGTCCTGCTCCCGCCGGCCGGGAAGGCCAAGGGCAAGACGAAGTAGCCCGGAGGTCCGCTCAGGCGTCGCCCGCCGCGTCCTCCAGCGCGCGGGCGACGTCGCCGAGCAGGTCGGCCTCGTCCTCGAGGCCGACGCTCAGGCGGATCAGCCCCGGGGAGACGTCGTCCCCGCCCCAGCGTGCGCGGCGCTCCGCGCTCGAATGCACCCCGCCGAAGCTCGTCGCCTCCGCGACGAGCTTCAGCGCGTTCAGGAAGCGCGTCGCGCGCTCGGCCGTGCCCAGGTCGAAGGACACGACGCAGCCCGCGCCCGGCCAGCGCGACCAGGCGACGTCCCCGCGCTCCGCGAGCAGCGCCGCCAGCGCGGCGGCGTTGGCCTGCTGGCGCTCGGCCCGCACGGCGAGCGTCGCGAGCGAGCGGTGGGCGAGCCAGGTCTCGAACGGGCCCGGCACCGCGCCGGTCGTCGTGCGCCACTCGCGCACGTGCTCGGCGAGCTCCGCGTCGCGCGTGGCGACGTGGCCGAGCAGCAGGTCGCTGTGCCCGGTGAGCTGCTTCGTGTCACTGGAGATCACGACGTCGGCGCCGTGGTCGAGCGCGCGCCGGCCGTGCGGTGTGAGCAGGGTGTTGTCCACCACGACGAGCGCGCCCTCGGCGTGCGCGTCCGCCGCGAGCGCTGCGAGGTCCACCTCGCGCAGCATCGGGTTGGACGGCGTCTCGAGCCACAGCAGCCGTGCCCCCGGCAGCAGCGCGCGCAGCGCCGCCTCGTCGGTCGGCGCCCGCCGCACGTGCACGCCGCGGCGCTCGAGCTGCTGCTCGGCGAGCTGGCGCACCGAGAAGTAGCAGTCGTCCGGCAGCACGAGCACGTCGCCGGCGTCGAGCACGGTGAAGAGCACGGCGGCCGCCGCCGCCATGCCCGAGGCGAAGGCGATCGCCTCACCGGCCTCGAGCTCCCCGAGCGCCGCCTCCCAGCGGTCGATCGTCGGATGGCCCTCGCGCGCGTAGAAGGGCGCCTGCCCCTCCCACTCGCCCGCGTAGTGCAGCGGCGCCGCGAACACGGGGCCGGGGAGGTAGGGCTCGCCGCGCACCGGCGCGGGCAGGCCGGCGTGGACCACGAGCGTGCCGGGCCCGCGGGGCGTGGTGTCGTCTGGGCTCTGGGTCATGGTTGCGCTCCGAACGCCGCGCGGGCGTGTTCCGGTCCCCGTGAACCCTAGTAGCGGCGCCCCGCGCCCGCCCCGAGTCCTGGAGGAGGCCTCATGATCCGCAAGCACCTGCCCTCGCCGGCGATGGTCGTCGCCCTGATCGCCCTGCTCGTCGCGCTCTCCGGCAGCGCCGTCGCAGCGGTGAACTTCGCCCGCAACGCCGGCGCCGTGGACGGCAAGAGCGCCGTCGCATCCGGCGCGTCGACGAAGGCCGCCGCCGGGCGCCTGGTCGCCACGCAGCGCAGCGGCGCGGGCCGCGGCACGATCGCCGCGAAGTACCTCGACCTGTCCGGCGCGATGCGCGGGCGCACGTCGACGTTCGGCCGGTCGTTCAGCCTGATCGACAACCAGTCGCTCGCGCCGGCGCAGATCGGCTCCGTGCCGGGCCTGGGCACCCTGCAGGCCACCTGCACGGACGAGAACGGCGCCGCCGGCAAGCTCGACCCGGCGACGACGATCACCTTCGCCAACGGCTCGGGCGACGCGGTGAACCTCTCGCGCACGATCGGCTTCAACGCCGGGACGAACGTCGTCACCGCGCTGCCCAACGGCACCACGCACCAGTTCAAGGTCTCCGGCTCGCAGCCGTTCGTGATGCACATCGAGCGCCGCGGCGTGAACTACGCGGTCAACGGCGTCATCCGCCAGGACGGCCGCAACACCGCGAGCGCGAGCTGCCTCGTGTACGGCTACGCGCTCGAGGTGCCCGCCTCGTAGCGCGGCCCCGACCCTCGGTGACGCACGTCACAAACGAGGGCGGCAGCGCGCGGTTGAATGCCCCCAGGTCGCCGGACATGAGGTCCGGCGACCGGGGGGAAGACACGGCCCCGGCAGCGCCGGCCGGGGCGGGGGGAACGACGAAGGGCCGCCTGCGGGCGGCCCTTCGGACGTTCTGCGGAAGGCGCGCGGCGACCGGCGTCAGCTTGCCTCGTCGCCGCCGGCGGGCTCCTCGTCGGCGGGGGGCTCCTCGGTCGCCGCCGGCTCCTCGGGCGCCCCGACGGCCGCGGGGACCTTCTCCGGCTGGACGATGCTCAGCACCACCTCGCGCTCGTCGCCGTCGGGGGCGCGATCCACGAGGACCGTCGCGCCGGGCGGGAGCTCCGAGCGCAGGACGAAGTCCGCCAGCGGGTCCTCGATGTAGCGCTGGATCGCCCGGCGCAGCGGGCGGGCGCCCATCGACGGGTCCCAGCCCTTGTCGACGAGGAACTCCTTCGCCGCCTCGCTGAGATCGAGCTGCAGCTCGCGCTCGGCGAGCGACTCGCGGATCCGGCGCAGGAGCAGCTCGACGATCGTCTTGATCTCGTCCTTCTGGAGCTTGTGGAAGACGATCACGTCGTCGATGCGGTTCAGGAACTCCGGGCGGAAGACCTTCTTCAGCTCGCCCATGATCCGCGTCTTCATGTCCTCGTAGGTGATGCCTGTCTCGTCGTCGCTGACGGCGAAGCCGAGCGGCGTGTTGCGAGCGATCTCCTGGGCCCCGATGTTCGAGGTCATGATCACGATCGCGTGACGGAAGTCGACCGTGCGGCCCTGCGAATCGGTCAGGCGGCCGTCCTCGAGGATCTGCAGCAGGATGTTGAAGACGTCCGGGTGCGCCTTCTCGATCTCGTCGAGCAGCAGCACGCAGTACGGCTTGCGGCGGACCGCCTCGGTGAGCTGGCCGCCCTCGTCGTAGCCGATGTAGCCGGGAGGCGAGCCGACCAGGCGCGAGACGGCGTGCTTCTCCATGTACTCGGACATGTCGATGCGGACCATCGCGTCCTCGTCGCCGAAGAGGAACTCGGCGAGCGTGCGGGCGAGCTCGGTCTTGCCGACGCCCGACGGGCCCAGGAAGACGAACGAGCCGGTCGGGCGCTTGGGGTCCTTGAGCCCGGCGCGCGAGCGGCGGATCGCCTTCGAGATCACCTCGACGGCGGCGTGCTGCCCGATGACGCGCTTGTGGAGCTCCTCCTCCATGCGCATGAGCTTCGCGGTCTCCGCCTCGGTGAGCTTGAAGACCGGGATGCCCGTCCACATCGAGACGATGTCGGCGATCTCCTCCTCGCCGATCGCCGGCCGCGGGCCCTCGCCCTCGCCGGCCCGCCACTGGTCCTCGAGGTCGCGCTTCTCCTGCGTGAGCTTGCGCTCGTCGTCGCGCAGCGCGGCGGCCTTCTCGAACTCCTGGTTCTCGATCGCCGCCTCCTTGTCGCGGCGCGCCTGCTCGATGCGCTCCTCGAGGTCGCGGTAGACCGGCGGGGAGGTCATCGACTTGATGCGCATCCGCGAGGCGGCCTCGTCGATCAGGTCGATCGCCTTGTCCGGGAGCTGGCGGTCGGAGATGTAGCGGTCGGCGAGCTCCGAGGCGGCCTGCAGGGCCTCGTCGGTGATCTCGATCTTGTGGTGCTGCTCGTAGCGGTCGCGCAGGCCCTCGAGGATCTGCACCGTCTCCTCGATCGAGGGCTGGTCGACGCGGATCTGCTGGAAGCGGCGCTCCAGCGCGCTGTCGCGCTCGAGGTACTTGCGGTACTCGTCGAGCGTCGTCGCGCCGATCGTCTGCAGCTCGCCGCGCGCGAGTGCGGGCTTGAGGATCGAGGCCGCGTCGATCGCGCCCTCGGCCGCGCCGGCGCCGACGAGGTTGTGGAGCTCGTCGATGAACAGGATGATGTCGCCGCGCTGGGTGATCTCCTTCATCACCTTCTTGAGGCGCTCCTCGAACTCGCCGCGGTACTTCGAGCCGGCGACGAGCGCCGCCAGGTCGAGCGTGTAGATCTGCTTGCCCTTCAGCAGCTCGGGCACGTCGGCGTTCGTGATCCGCTGGGCGAGGCCCTCGACCACCGCGGTCTTGCCGAC
>JALOLQ010000160.1 GCA_025455895.1 Solirubrobacteraceae bacterium | reverse complement strand
GGCCGGGTTCGTCGCGACGCAGGTGCCCTTCGTCGTCGTGAGGCTGATCTTGTCCACGCGCCCGCGCGGCTGCTCGGCGACGGTGACCTCCTCGGCGGTCACCCGGCTCGTGTTGCGCACGGTGATCGTGTAGGTCGCCACCTCGCCCTGGTCGATGACCTTCGGCTGCACGCTCTTCGTCACGGTGAGGTCGGTCTCGGGGTTGACGACGTTGCCGGAGCCTCCGGTGTCGCCGCCACCGCCGCCGCCTCCGCCACCGCCGTTGTTCTCGCCGCCGCCGCTGGTCCCGCCCCGCGTGAAGAGGTTCGTGAACGTGCAGTCCACGCTCGGGTTCTCGGTCGTCAGCTCGATCCGCGCGCGGCCCTGCTCGGTCGGGACGGGCAGGTCGTCGCACAGCAGCGAGTCCAGGGTCCACTCGCCGCTGGCGGGCTCGGACGGGGTGGTCTCCTGGATCACGTAGCGCCCGAGCGGGAGGCGGGTCGACGGGTCGCCGGTGGCGAGCACCGGCACGCCCTCCTGCGTCGTGGTCGCGCTCTGCTGGAGCTGGCGTCCCTGGTTGTCGACCTTCGTGATGACGAAGCCGGTCGTCCCCACCCCGCCGCGGGTGGTCTTGCGCAGCTTGATCGAGCCGTTCGGGACGAACGTGTTCTCGTAGACGCAGACCGTGCCCTGGCCGGAGACGAGCGTCAGCCGGACCGGGTTGGTGTTCGCCTGATCCTGCCCGTTGCAGGTGACGCGGGTGAGCCGCCACGTCCCGGAGGGGGAGATCGGGATCAGCGACTCGCGCACCTCGTAGGCCCCGGCGGGCAGCTCGAGTCGCGCGGGAACGCCGGCGGTCGGCACGCCGCGCTCGGTCGTCGTGGCGGTCACCGAGGCCGGCTGCGGCCCGCTCACGTTGAACCCGAAGCGCCCGGTGTTGCCGAACGTCGTCTTGAACAGCTCGAGCCCGGCCGGCGGCGGGCGCAGGCGGTTCGTGTAGGTGCAGGTGACGGTGTCGCCCGCCGCGAGCGTGACGTCGGTGCGGCCCGTCTGGACGCTGGCGACGATCGCGCTGCGCCCGGTCTCGGTCCGGCAGCTGACCTCGACGAGCTGCCATCCCGGGGTCGGCTGCTCGGTGAAGTTCCACGGCTCCTTCGCGCCGGTGGCGCCGCCGACCTCCGCGCGGTAGAAGGTCTCCTGGGCGTCCTGACCGGGGCCGGCGTTCAGCGAGAACGAGTTGTCGGCGGTGTAGGAGATGTTGCCCTCGAAGCGGAACTGCTGCTTCGCGGTGCCGGCCGGCGCCTCGACCCGCTTGCGCACGATGATCGTGCCGCTCGTCGGCGGGGGCTTGACGTAGTAGGCGTAGCAGAAGACGTGCTCGGCGCCCTCGGGGAACCCGATCCACTCGACGTTGTCGCCGTTGAGGTTGTCGACCGCGCAGCGCAGCGCGCCGAACCCGTACTGCCCGGGGAAGACCTGGTTGAGGATCGGGTCGGTGGGCGTCCCGCCCTGGATCCAGAGGCTGTTCGGGCGGGAGGCGCGGTCGGCCTGGGCCCGGGTCAGCTCGATCGTCACCGCGCCCTTGATCTCACGGCCCGTCGGCTGCGCGTCGGCGTTCAGCAGCGGCGTCTCGGCCTTCGTCGTCGGCGTGCCCGCGTAGGGCTCGGTGACGATCGAGAGCGCGCCCCAGGGCCCGGTGACGGCCTTCGTCTTGATCCCCTTGCCGAGCTTGAACTGCCAGTCGGGCAGCGGGGTGCAGTTCGGCTGGTTGGCGTCCTCGATCGCCGGGCTGATCGCCTGGCCGGCCTGGTAGGGCGTGTCCTTCCCGAGGTCCTCGAGGCTCTCCTGGATGTTGTTGCGCGCGCGGTTGGCGGTGATGTCCGTGTACTCGCGGCAGAAGCGCGCGGCGATCGTCACGAACAGCCCGGAGCCGGCGCTCTGGGCGCGCTCGGCCGGAGCCGGCGAGGTCGCGGCGAGGCCGGAGGACGGCGCGGCGAGCGCGAGCGCGAGCAGCAGGGCGGGCAGGACGAGGACCGGAAAGCGGCGCATGGCGGGAACCCTATGTGACCGGTCGGTTCCCCCGGATCGCCGGTGCGCCGGGATGCGGGCCGTGTATCCCTTTCGCCCGCGGCGGCGTCCATCAGGTGACGGACCACCGAAACCCCCCGCACAGGAGCCAGTCATGACGCACAACATGGGAACCCCCGACCGCATCGTCCGGACCTTCATCGTCGCCCCGATCCTGATCGTCCTCGGCGTGATCGCCGGCGCCTCGAGCGTCCTGGGGATCGTGCTCTTCGTCCTCGCCGCCGTGATGGTGGGCACCTCGCTCGTCGGGTTCTGCCCGCTCTACCCGCTCGTCGGCCTCAACACCTGCAAGAGGGGCGACACCCGGGCCGCGTGAGCGCGTAGGCTCGCGGAGCGTGACGGACGCCCAGCGCCATGACGGGCCGGCCCAGGGCCTCGACGCCGATCGGCTCGGGGCCCTCGCCGTCTCCGAGGGGCCGGCGCTCTACCGCATGGCCCGCTCGCTGGTGCGCGACGACGATCGCGCCCAGGACCTCGTCCAGCAGGCCTTCCTGCGCGCGCTCGAGCGCCGCGGGACGTTCCGCGGCGGCGATCCGGCCGCGTGGCTGCGGAGGATCGTCTGGAACCTCTCGATCGACCAGGTCCGCCGCGGCGGGCGCGAGCTGCCGGTGGACGAGATCGAGGAGCGCTGGGCGAGCGACGACTACACCGTCGACGCCGAGCGCGTCGTCGCGCGCGCCGAGACCCGCGCCGAGCTCGAGGACGCGCTCATCCGGCTGCCGTACATCTACCGCTCGGTGCTCGTGCTGCACGACGTCGAGGGCTGGACGGTCGCCCACATCGCCGACGTCCTCGAGATCGGCCTCCCCGCGGCCAAGCAGCGACTGCGCCGCGGGCGGATGGCGCTCGTGAGCGCGCTCGCCCACGGGGAGGAGCGCCGCGAGGCGCTGGACGGGGTGCCCCTGCGCTGCTGGGACGCGCGCCGGCACGTCTCGGAGTACATGAACGGCGAGCTCACCGCGGCGGAGCGCGCGGCGATCGAAGCGCATCTGCGCACCTGCCCCACGTGCCCGCCGCTGTACGCCTCGCTCGTCGGCGTGCGCGAGCGGCTCGGCGACCTGCGCGACCCGGACAGCGTCGTCCCGCCCGAGCTGGGCGAGCGGATCGCCCGCGCCCTCAGCTGAGCAGCGCCCGCGCCAGCGCGCGGCCGCTGTGCAGCGCCTCGGGCACCCCGGCGCCGCCCTGGAGCACCCCCGGGTCGCCGAGCTCGGGCCGCGGCGCGCACCAGTCGCCGGCGGCGCCGATCCCCGCCTCCTCGTCGACCAGGCACGGGGCCGCCAGCGGCGCGACCGCGCGCGCATAGCGCCAGCGGTGGGCGGCGAGGAACGTGGGGGCCGGCAGCGGCCCCGCGTGCCCGGCGACGCCGAGCGCCGCCACGAGGTCGAGCGCGACGGCGCGCGGCTCGTCGTCGAGGCGCCCGAGGCTCCAGCCCGGGCCGGCCTGGATCGTCCACCGCTCGCCGGGAGCGCGCCCGGGCTTGGCGCTCTCGCGCACCGCCCACGCCAGCGGCGTTCCGGGCGCGCCGTCGGCGAGGTGGTCCTCGGCGATCGCCAGCGGCGCGTCCCAGGCCGCCATCGCCGCCCAGCACGGCGCGTACTCGACCTCGAGCGCCCGCGCCGCCAGGTCCGGCGCGGCGTCGGCCAGCAGCTCGGCCGCCTGCGGCGCGGGCGCCGTGACGGCCACGCGCTCGAAGATCCCGAGCGCGGCGCCGTCCTCGCCGAGCAGGCCGGCGCCGCCCTCCTCGCGCGAGATCCGCTCGACCCGCACGCCGGCGCGCACGTCGAGGCCGGCGGCCAGCGCGCGGCAGAGCGCGCTCATGGCCGGGACCGGGACCTCGCGCCCGGCGAACTCCGCGTGCTCGAGCCCGAGCGGCGCGAGCTCCAGCAGCCACGCCCCGTGGACGAGGCCGGGGCAGCCGTGGTCGAAGGCCCCCGCCTCGGTCCGCCGCGTCGAGGTGCGCCCCCCGGGACCGCGCGACTTCTCGAAGACCGTGACCTCGGCGCCGCCGGCCGTCAGCTCCGCCGCGCAGGCCAGCCCCGCGACTCCCGCTCCGATCACCGCGATGCGCATCGCACGGAATCTACCCGCCGGTAGGATCGCGCCCGCACCCGCGACCCACAGGAGACGACCCCGCAATGGCCGGCGAGACCACGAAGTACCTGCTCACCGAGGACCGCATCCCGACCCACTGGGTCAACCTCATGGCCGATCTCCCCGGCGAGCCGCTCCCGCCGCTGAACCCGCAGACCAAGGAGCCCGCCGGCCCGCAGGACCTGCTGGCGATCTTCCCCGAGTCGCTGATCCTCCAGGAGGTCTCCGCCGAGCCGCAGATCGAGATCCCCGAGGAGGTCCGCGAGGCGTACAAGCTCTGGCGCCCGACGCCGCTCTATCGCGCGCGGCGCCTGGAGCGCGCGCTCGATACGCCGGCGCACATCTACTACAAGTACGAGGGCGTCTCCCCGTCCGGCTCGCACAAGCCGAACACGGCGATCCCGCAGGCCTACGAGAACGCGCAGGCCGGGATCCGCAAGATCACGACCGAGACCGGCGCCGGCCAGTGGGGCTCGTCGCTGGCCTTCGCCTGCGGCATGTTCGGGATCGAGTGCGAGGTCTTCATGGTGGGCTCGTCCTACGACCAGAAGCCCTACCGGCGCTCGATGATGGAGACGTGGGGGGCCTCGGTGCATCGCTCCCCGTCGCAGCTCACCGACTCCGGGCGCGCGAACGCCCAGCACGACACCGGCTCGCTGGGGATCGC
>JALOLQ010000159.1 GCA_025455895.1 Solirubrobacteraceae bacterium | reverse complement strand
GAGCCGGCATCGGCGCTCGACCCGATCTCCACGGCGCGGGTCGAGGAGTTGGTGCTGGCGCTCGGCGAGCGGATGACCGTCGTGATCGTGACCCACAACCTGCAGCAGGCGTCGCGGGTGGCCGACCGCACGGCGTTCTTCCTCGACGGCCGGCTGGTCGAGTACGGCCCGACGCTCGACCTGTTCACCAACCCGCACGACGAGCGTACCGAGGCGTACATCTCGGGGAGGTTCGGATGATCAGCCACGTCGCGCTCGTCGAGGACGACGCCGACATCGCGCAGCTCGTCAAGCGCCACCTGGAGCGCGGCGGCGACTGGCTCGTCACCATCCACCCGACCGCCGCCGACTTCCTCGCCGCGAGCGAGACCCACGTCCCCGACCTCGTCATCCTCGACCTCAACCTCCCGGACGGCGACGGCCTGTCGCTGTGCCGCGAGCTGCGCTCGTGGGACTCGACCCGCACCGTCCCCGTGCTCATGCTCACCGCGCGCGCGAGCGAGAGCGACCGCGTGATCGGCCTCGAGCTCGGCGCCGACGACTACCTGACCAAGCCGTTCTCGCTGCGCGAGCTGGCGGCGCGCGTGCGGGCGCTGGTGCGGCGCGTGCAGTGGGAGCGCGGCGTTCCCGGCGGCACCTACGAGGACTCGCGGCTCTACGTCGACCCGACCCGCCACCGCGTCGTCTCGGCGGGAACGGAGGTCTCGCTCACCCGGCGCGAGCTCGAGCTGCTCTGGCACCTGATCTCGCTGGGCGGCCGGGTGGCTTCGCGCGAGCAGATCCTCGACGCCGTCTGGGGGCTGGCGGCCGACGTCGACCCGCGCACCGTCGACGCCCACGTGCGCACGCTCCGGCGCAAGCTCGGGCAGGACATCATCGAGACCGTGTTCGGCAGCGGCTACCGCTTCCGGGAGGCCCCATGAAGCCGCGTTCCCGCCACGCGCTGACGGTCTCGCTGCTGGCGCTCGGCGGCGCCCTCGCGCTGGTCGCGTTCGCCGAGTGGCGCCACCGCCGCGCCGCCGACGCCGCCCTCGAGGCCGACCTCCGCCGCGCCGCCGAGCAGCTCGCCCCGCTCGCCGCCCCGCTGCTCGCCGCGCCGACGGCCGAGATCGACGGCGAGGTCCGCCGTTGGGCGGCCGCCTCCGGCCTGCGGGTGACGGTGATCGCCGCCGACGGTCGCGTCGTGGCGGACTCGTGGACGCTGCCGGCGCTGCTCGACCGCCTCGAGAACCACGGCTCGCGACCCGAGATCCGCGCCGCCGCCAGCACCGCCGGCGTCGCGCTGGCGCGCCGCCGCTCGACCACCACCGACCGCGAGACCGTCTACGCGGTCCGCGGCGTGCACGACGGCGCCGGCAACGATGGGTTCCTGCGCGTCGCACGCGAGGTCGGCGGGCGCAGCGTGCCATGGGCGGCGGTGCTCGCGGCGCTCGCCCTCGCCGTCGCCGCTGGGCGAGTCGCCTACCTGCGGGAGCGGCGGCGGCACGCCGCGGTGGCCCGCCACCTGCGGGCGTGGACCGAGCTGCCTCCGACCGCCGATCTCGCCGCGCTCGCCGAGGAGGCCGACCGCGGCTTCCGCGAGCAGCGCGAGGAGATGGCGCGCGAGGTCGGCGCCACCCGGGCCGCTCTCTCGGAGGTGGGCGAGGGCGTGGTCATGCTCGACACCCAGGGCGTCGTGCGTTTCGTCAACCCGGCGGCGGTGGCGCTGCTCGGCGCCGATCTCGCGGTCGGCCGCGACCTCGTCGAGGCCGCGCGCGCCCCCGCGCTCGTGTCGGCGGTCGCCGAGGTGCTCAGGACGGGCAAGGCGAGCCACACCAGCGTCTCGCTCGCCGGCGGGTCGGAGCTCGCCGCGCGCGTGTGCCCGGTGGCTCACCCGCTGCTGGCGATCGCCGTGGTGCTGCGCGACACCCGCGAGCAGCGCCAGCTCGAGCGCTCGCGCCGCGCCCTCGTCGCCGACCTCGCGCACGAGCTGCGCACGCCGCTGACCGTCCTCGGCGCCCTCGCCGAGGAGTTCCGCGAGAGCGGGCACGAGGTCGAGCTGATCGCCTCGCTCGAGCGCCAGGTGGTCCGCCTGCGCACGTTCGCCGAGGAGCTCGAGGAGCTCGCCGCCCTCGAGTCCGGTCAGATCCGCCTGCACCTCGAGACGGTCGACGCCGGGGCGATCGCCCGCCAGGTCGCCGACGACCTCGCCGCCGAGGCGCAGGCGGCGGGCGTCGCGATCGCGGTCGAGGGCGGCGCCCAGCTCGACACCGACCCCGTCCGCCTCGCCCAGGTGCTGACCAACCTGGTCGAGAACGGCATCCGCTACAACCGCCCCGGCGGCCGCGTCGCGGTCCGCGCCGGCGTGGAAGACGACGCCGTCGTCGTCCACGTCGAGGACGACGGCATCGGCATCCCGGCGGCGGAGATCCCCCTCGTCTTCCAGCGCTTCTATCGCGTCCACCGGGGACCAGCGCCGAAGGGCGGCAGCGGTCTCGGCCTCGCGATCGTCAAGCACCTCATGCGCGCTCTCCACGGCACCGTGCAACTGAGCTCCCGCGAGGGCGCCGGCACGACGGTGACGCTGACGTTCCCAAAGAAACAGGGGTGAGCGTGAGTGTGAGTGTGAGTAGGAGAAAGACGCCGCGCTCGCGGTGAAGCGATTCACGCATTCCGGACCCGCGACAACGCGAACGGGGCAGGTCGAGCCGTGGCGCACGACGTTGGCGACGGGCCGGATCGACCCGCCGGCGCGCGCATCGACCGCGGCCGTGTCGCCCCGTCGCGTCAGTCGGACTGGCGGAGGACGACGAGGGGGGGCACGGCGAGGGCGCGGGCGCTCGCGACGAGCCCGGCGAGCACGCTGAGCGCGACCGCGATCGCCACCGCGGCGGCCACCGCGGCCGGGTGCCACGCCCACGGGATCTCCAACCCGAGGCGGGTGATCAGCGCGGCCATGACGACGCCGCCGGCGGCGCCGACGACGCCCGCGACGCCGCCCACCAGGGCGTACTCCACCGCGAACGCCGCCGCTACCTGGGCGCGGGTCATCCCCAGCGCCTTGCAGATCGCCACCTCGCGCGAGCGCCGCACGGCGCCGGCGCTCACCGCCCCGGCGAGGATGGCGATGCCGGCTAGCACCGTGAAGCCGCCGAGCACGCGCACGCCGAGCCCGACCTGCTCGAGCACCGCGACCACCTTCTCGAGCACCTCGCGCAGGCGCAGCACGGTGATGTTCGGGAAGGCGGCGGCGAGGCGGTCCTGCAGCGGGCCTTCGGCGCCGCGCTCGACGCGCGCGGCTGCGAGGCGGGAGCGCGGCGCCCCGGCGAGCACGCCGGGCTCGACGACGAGGAAGAAGTTGATCGCGAAGCGCCGCCACTCGACCGAGCGCAGGCTGGTCACGGCGAGCTCGAGCGGCACGCCCTGGACGTCAAAGGTGACGGTGTCGCCGACGCCGACGCCGAGGTCGGCGGCGTACTCGCGCTCGATGCTGATCTCGGGCCGCGCGGGGTCCGACCACAGCGCGCCGGCGACCACCACGTTGTCTTCCGGCAGCGTCGCCAGCGAGGTGAGGCGCTGCTCGCGCGTGAGCACCCAGCGGCGGTCGCCGCCGCGGCCGCCGCCACGTTCGCCGCTGCCGTCGCCCGCGCGGCGCGCCGCCGCCAGCTCGGCGACCGGCACGCCGCGGATCGCCCGCAGCCTGGCCATCACCACCTCGACCGAGTCCACGTCCTCGGCGCCGGCGCGCGCGAGCTCGGAGCGCACCCCGTCCCACTGATCGGGCTGGATGTCGACGACGAACACCGTCGGCGCGCGGGCGGGCAGCTCGGCGTCGAGCTGCGCCGACAGGCGCTGCTGCACGATGTACATCCCGAGCACCGTGAGGACGCCGAGGCCGAGCGCCACCACCGCGCCGAGCGTCCCGGCGCCGGGACGGGCGAGGGCGGCGAGCCCGTGGCGCAGCGCGACGGAGCCGAGGTCGCGCGGCACCCGCGCCACGGCGCGCACGGTGACCCGCGAGGCGAGCGCCAGCGCACCGGCCGCCGCCGCCAGGCCGAGCGCGAACAGCGCCCCGCGAGTCGCCGAGCCCGACTGCAAAGCTGCCGCGGCGGCGACGCCGGCGAGCAGCACCGCCCCGAGAAGTGCGGCGACGCCGCGGCGCACCGGCACCGGCTCGGCGTCGCGCCGCAGCACCCGCACCGGCGGCACCCGCAGCACGTCGGCGAGCGGCCGCAGCGCGAACAGCAGTGCGACGCCGATGCCGAGCGCCACCCCGCGCGCCATCGCCGCCGGCCGCCACCCGACCTCGACCGCCACCGGCAGCAGCCCGGCGAGCAGGTCCGGCACGGTGCGCGCCGCCAGCGCCCCGGCGACGGCGCCGAGCGCGCTGCCGGCGAGCGCGAGCGCCGCCGTTTGGCTGAGGTAGAGCGCGAGCGCCTCGCGCGGCCGTACGCCGACCGCGCGCAGCACCGCGATCGCGTCGAGCCGCCCGGCCAGCCACGCGCGCACCGCCTGCGCGACGCCGATGCCGCCGATCAGCAGCGAGAGCAGCGCCACCAGGGCGAGAAAGCGCTCGGCGCGCTCGAGGCCGCGGCGCAGTGCCGGCTGCGCCTCGACGAACGTCTGCACCTCGGCGAGCTCGGGCTCCGGGAGGGCGGCACGCAGCGCCGCGGCGGCACGCCGGGTCTCCTCCGCCCCCGCCGCCCCGGGAAGCCGCACCAGCAGGCGGTAGCGCACCCGGCTCCCCGTCGCCGTCAGGCCGGTGCGGTCGAGCGCGGCGAGCGACAAGAGGACACGCGGGCCGAGCGTGAACGACACCTCGAGGCGGTCGGGCTCGGAGCTGACGACGCCCGCGAT
>JALOLQ010000158.1 GCA_025455895.1 Solirubrobacteraceae bacterium | reverse complement strand
CTGGCCGCGCGCGGCCTGCGCGGCGTCGCGTTCGACCTCCCCGGCTTCGGGCTCGCCGAGCGCCCGCCGGACTTCGCCTACGACTGGCCGGGCCACGGCGCATGGGCGGCGGCGGCGCTCGATGCGCTCGGGATCGAGCGCTTCCACCTCGTGTGCCACGACTACGGCGGCCCGGTCGGCTTCGAGCTGTGCGCACGGATCCCGGAGCGGATCGCGTCGCTGACCGTGCTCGACACGGTCGTGGACGTCGAGCGCTTCACGCGCCCGAGGCTGCTCGACGTGCTGCTCGGGCCCGGCCCCGGCGACGCGCTGGTCCGCGCGCTGCCCGGCGCGCTCTGGCACCAGGCGATGCTGCGGCTCGGCGTGCTCGACCGGCGCGCGCTCACCCGGGCCGAGTCGGACGCGTGGCTCGAGCTGCTCCGCGGCCCCGACCACGGGCACGGCGTGCTCGAGACCGCCCGGCGCCTGCAGACCACGCCCGAGCTCGGCGCCCGCTACGTGGCCGCCGTCCGGGCGCTCGACGCGCCTCGCCAGCTGATCTGGGGCACCGCCGACCCGGTGCTGCCGCTGGCGAGCGACGGCGAGCGCGCGCACGCCGTGGTCGGCGGGCCGCTGCACGCGGTGCCCGCCCGCCACTTCCTGCAGGAGGAGCAGGCCGAGGCGATCGCGCTGCACGTCGCGCGGCTGGCGCGCGCCGCGGCTTCCGCCTAGCCCGCCGCGCCCGCCGCCACGTTCTGGTGCTGCTCGTGGCGGTGCAGCTCCTCGTGGTGGCCGTGCTTGGCCGCCGCCTCGACCGGCTGGAGGTCGAAGGTCACGTGCTTCACCGTGCCGGTGAACGCGTACGGCGCCTTGTCCTCGTACTCGCGGTCGACGACGAGCCCGTTGTCGCGGCTGATGTCCATGCCGGCGTAGCTCGTGAACGAGACCGGAACGGTCTTCGGCATCGGGCCGCCGCCGGCCGGCTCGCCGTTGACGAACAGCGTCACCGTCCCGCCGCTGCCCGGGGTGGGCTCGTCGGACTCGAACAGCATCCGCACGCTGACCTCGCCGCTGGGCAGCGGCGCGTCGGACTGCTGGCGGTAGGTCTCCACGCCGAGCAGCGAGTACGTGTGGCGCAGGCGCCGCTGGTCGTCCACCCACAGCCCGAAGCCGCCGATGAAGTCGGCCATCGCCACGATCGCGCCCTCGGCGCCGCCCTCGGGGATCACGAGGTCGGCCTCGATCGCGTAGGAGCGGCCGAAGATCCGCGGGACCATCCCCCACTGGATGTTGTCGATGCCGCCGGAGAAGCGGAAGCGCGTCTGCGTGGGCAGCGGCGGCAGGATCCCGTAGATCACCGAGAGCCCGGCCATCAGCGGCAGCACGCGGTTGCGCTCGGCCTCCTGCCACCACAGCTCCTGGAGCTCCTGGACCTTCTCCGGGTGCTCGGCGGCGAGGTCGCGGGCCTGCGAGAAGTCGCTGCGCAGGTCGTAGAGCTCCCAGCCGACGTCGCGGTCCGGGTCCCAGTCGGCGTCGGGACCGAACTGCCCGATCGTCTCCAGCGAGAGATCCCACGGGAGCCGGTCCGGCCGCGAGGCCGCCCACCACCCGTCCCGGTACATCGCGCGCGAGCCGAGCATCTCGAAGTACTGCTGCGTGTGGCGCTCGGGCGCCTCGGGCTCGTCGAGCGTGAAGAGGAAGCTCGTGCCGTCCATCGGCTCCTGCGCGATCCCGTCGACCGCCTCGGGCTCGGGGATGCCCGCCGCCTCGAGCACCGTCGGGCCGACGTCGATCACGTGCGTGAACTGCGAGCGCACCGGCCCGCCCGGCTTCAGCCGCGCCGGCCAGCTGATCACCATCGGGTCGCGCGTGCCGCCCAGGTGCGCGGCGTCCTGCTTGCCCCACTGGAACGGCGCGTTCACGGCGTGCGCCCACGCGGCGGCGCAGTGCGGCGCGGTGTCCGGGCCGCCGAGGCCGGTGAGCCCGCCGTACTGCTCGATCAGCTCGGTCTGCTGCTTGGGGTCGAGCACCAGCCCGTTGAGGAAGGTCAGCTCGTTGAACGAGCCGGTGGTCGTCCCCTCCATGCTGGCGCCGTTGTCGCCCCAGATGTAGATCACCAGCGTGTCGTCGAGGTCGCCCAGCTCGTCGACCGCGTCGAGCAGCCGCCCGATGTTCCAGTCGGCGTTCTCCTGATAGCCGCAGTAGACCTCCATCTGGCGCGCGTAGAGCGCCTTGGCGACGTCGTCGAGGTCGTCCCACGCGGGCAGCTCGTCGGGGCGCGGGGTGAGCTCGGTCTCGGGCGGCACGATCCCGAGCTGCTTCTGGCGCTCGAGGATCCGCTCGCGCAGCGCGTCCCAGCCGTCGTCGAACTGGCCCTTGTAGCGGTCGGCCCACTCGGTCGCGACGTGGTGCGGGGCGTGCGCGCAGCCGGTCGAGTAGAACATGAACCACGGCTTCTGCGCGTCCTGCGCACGCACGCGCCGCAGCCACTCGATCGACTTGTCGGTGAGGTCGTCGGGGAAGTAGTACTCGTCCTCGCCGGGCTTCGGCTCCTGCACGCCGAGCACGGAGTCGTCCATCGTGATGATCGGGTCGTACTGGCCGGCGGCGCCGGAGAGGAAGCCCCACCAGTGGTCGAAGCCCCACGACTTCGGCCAGTGGTCGAACGGGCCGGCGGCGCCCTGGACGTTGTTCGGCGTCAGGTGCCACTTGCCGAAGCCGCCGGTCACGTAGCCGTTCTCGGACAGGATCCGCGGCAGGCCGGCGCAGCTCTTCGGCTTGGCGGCGGTGTAGCCGGGGAACGGGCCCGGGTACTCGGCGATCGAGCCGAAGCCGACCCGGTGCTGGTTGCGGCCGGTGAGCAGCGCGGCGCGGGTCGGTGAGCAGACCGCCGTCACGTGGAAGCGGTTGTAGGCCGCCCCCGCCTCGCGCACGCGCGTGAAGTTCGGGGTCCGCACCGGTCCGCCGAACGTGTCCGGGGCGCCGAAGCCGGCGTCGTCGATCAGCACGAGCAGCACGTTCGGGGCGCCCTCGGGCGCCGCCGGGCCGGGGATCATCGCCCAGTCGGGCACCGAGTCCTTCAGCGTGCGCCCGGCGACCCCGCCGAACGGGCGGTCGGGGATCGGGAGCTTCGAGCGGTCGGGCGCGAACTTGTGCATCGCCTCGGCCAGCGAGTCCTTCAGCGGCAGCAGCAGCCCGCGCTCGTCGGTGTGGACGACCGACTTCGCCGGCGTGCCCGGCATCGCCTGCTCGAGCTTCAGGCGGTCCTCGGCGCGCGCGACGGTGATGATCCCGGCCGCTCCCGGCGGCAGCGCCTCGCCGAGCTTCTCGCCCAGCTCGTGCTTGAGCCGGTGGTCGGCGAACTTCCCGATGACCCCGCCGCCGACCGCGCCCACCGCGGCCGCGGCGAGCAGCTCGGGCTGCAGCAGGCCGACGACGAGCCCGACGCCGGTGCCCCAGGCGAGCCCGTGGCGGCCGACGTGGTCGGCGGTCGAGACGATCGTGACCTCGCCGTCCTCGTGGTGCTCGACGAGCAGGACGCCCTCGACCTTGATCTCGCGCGCCTTGACGAGCGCGCCGATCGCCTCGTAGTCGCGCTGGGCCGCGGCGAGGTCCTGATAGGCGCCGACGACGACCTCGTGGTGCTGGCTCATGGCTGCATCCTCCTGCCGGCCGGGCGATGGAGCCTCACCCGGGTGGGGCGGTCTTGGGCCTGGGGTGCTGGAGCTCGGGATCCACGTGCAGGCGCCCGTCGTCGTCGAACTCGAGCCCGAGGAAGGCGGCCTCGCGCTGGGACTGCCGGCGGATCTTGCGCCCGAGCATCGGGCGCCCGTCGTCGTGCAGGTAGACGCCCTCGGGCTCCTTCGCCAGCGGCTCCTCCCACGCGCGGTAGAGCGCGACCACGCGGAACACGTAGCCGATCACGAACGCGACCGCGACGGCGAGCCACGTGGACGCGCCGGCCGCGTCGGCGATCAGCCAGGCGAGCCCGGTCAGCGCCGCGGTCGCCACGAACCACTCGCTGCGGACGAAGTGCTTGGGCGGCACCCCGGAGCTGACGTCCACGTACCAGCGCCCCGCGGTCGGCCCGATCACGGCGAGCAGCAGCGTGCCGAGCACGGGCAGCCCGACGGCGACGCCCTTCTCGGCGCCGGCGATCGCGTACCAGGGGAGCGAGAACGACGTCATGAACTGGAACAGCCCCTCGCGGAAGAGCTGGCCGCCCTGGTAGGCGAGCAGGTAGCCGATGATCGCCGCGGTCAGCGCGACGGTGATGTAGGCCGGGTTGGTGAGCGCGGCCGGCACCTCGCCGACGAGCACGTCGCGCGTGATCCCGCCGCCGAGGCCCATCAGCAGCCCCATCCCGAGGATCCCGACGACCGTCCAGTTCTTGTAGTGGTCCGGCCGCCGGGCGAGCAGCGCCCCGTTGAGCGCGTTCGTCCCGGCGGCGATCAGGTCGACGGTGGTGAAGTCGCCCGTCCAGGTGAAGGCGCCGACGTCCAGCGGCGACGCCGAGGCCAGGACGAGCGGGTCGGGCATCAGCGGAACGGGCGGCGGTCCTCGCGGCGGTCCTGGCGGTCGTCGCGGCGGTCCTCGCGGCGGTCGTGGCCGTGCTTGACGACCACGGCGGTGCCGACGATCGCGGCGTTGCGGGCGGGGTGGCCCAGTACGGGCCGGCGGTCCTCACGTCCGGGACGCAGGGGCATGGTCAGGCTCCTTCCTCGTCGGCGGCGATCGCTGCGAGGATCGCCTGGGTGTGGATGCGCCCGTCGGAGACGAGCTGCCCGCCGGCGCGGCGCACGGCGGCGCCGAACGGCGCGGCCCAGCGGTTCTCGAAGACGAGCACGCCGGCGACGCTGCCGGGCTCGATCAGCTCCGCGATCGCGG
>JALOLQ010000157.1 GCA_025455895.1 Solirubrobacteraceae bacterium | reverse complement strand
CTCGTTCCCGGACGAGCCGGGGTTCTGGTCGGTGACCAACCAGGAGCTCGTCCACGAGGTGAGCCGCAACTGGCAGCTCTTCTCCTCGGAGCTCGGCGGGATGGTCGGCATGCCGTGGGTGCCGCTCGCGGTCCAGAACGGGATGTTCATCGGGATGGACCCGCCGAAGCACGACCGCCTCAAGGCGCTCTTCCAGCGCGGGTTCACGCCGAAGCGGACCGCCGAGCACGAGGACGCGATCCGCGCGATCGCGGTCGACCGGCTCGCGCGGCTCGAGGGCCGCGAGACCTGCGACGTCGTGAGCGACCTCGCCCAGCCGATCGTCTCGCGGGTGATCGGCTCGTTCATGGGGATCGACGAGGCCGACGACGCGATGTGGGCCGAGCTCATGAACCGGCTCGTCGGCGGCGACGACGCCGAGATGAACCCGGAGGGCCCCGAGGCGATCATGGAGCAGGTCATCCCCACGATCGTCGAGCGCTGCCAGGTGCTGATCGACGCGCGCCGCGCGGACCCGACGGACGACCTGATGTCGATCCTCGTCCACGCCGAGCTCGACGGGGACCGCCTCTCGGACTGGGAGATCGTGATGGGGTTCATCCTGCTCGTCACCGCCGGGAACGACTCGACCAAGGCGACGTTCTGCAGCGGCATGAAGGCGCTCATGGAGCACCCCGAGGAGCGCGAGAAGCTGCTCGCCGACCCGTCGCTGATCCCGAGCGCGGTCGAGGAGTGCCTGCGGATGTTCCCCGCGTTCGCGCATTTCCGCCGCACGGCGACCGCGGACACCGAGCTCGGCGGCTGCCCGATCCACCGGGGCGACAAGGTGATGATGTGGTACCCGTCGACCGGCTACGACGAGGCCGTCTACGAGGACCCCTACCGCTTCGACGTGACCCGCAACCCCGAGCACCAGGCGTTCGGCGCCGGCGGCCGGCACTACTGCCTGGGCACCGCGCTCGCCCGGCTCGAGCTGCGCGTGATGTTCGAGGAGACGCTGAAGCGCTTCCCGCGGATGGAGATCGCCGGCACGCCGCGCTACGCGACGGCGATCTTCGTCAACCAGCTCACGACGCTGCCGGTGCGGCTGGCGCCCGCGGGCTGACGGCCACGGGAGACCCCGGGGCGGTCCGGGCTCTCCCACAGCCACGCTGCCGCGTTTCCCTGATGTAAACGTGGTCCGCCGCGCGTAGCGTCGGGGACGTGCCCTTGAGACCCCTCCCCGTCGGCCTGCTCGCCACCCTCGCGGCCGCGGCGGTCGCGGCGCCCGCCGGCGCCGCCACGCCCGGCACGATCGCCGGCACCGTCCCGGGATCGCTCCCGGCCAAGGCCCGCGGCGAGACCGACCTGCTCGTCTACTCGCTCGCCGACCGCCACGTCGCCGCGGCGCGCACGCTCACGCGCAGCGGGCGCTTCAGCCTGCGCCTGCCCGCGGGCGCATACGCGATCCGCACGACGATCGTCGACCGGCGCGCCTCGCGCCCGAGCACGGCGCTGACCGCCGCGTCGCTGCGGGCCGGACAGCGGCGCCGCGCGCTGAAGCTCAAGGTGCGCCGCCGCCCCGCGCGGCGCAGCGCGCGGGCCGCCTACGAGCAGGAGTCCGGGAACACGAGCCAGGGCACCGCCGTCTCCGTGGAGGACTTCAGCGGCGCGACCGGTGATTGGGCGGTGCTGAACCGCGGCCTCACCGACATGCTCATCACCGACCTCGTCCCGCAGACGGAGAAGTGCAAGGGCGCGGTCGTCGCCAACAGCCGCGACCGCAAGGCGATCGAGGGCGAGCTGAACCTCCAGAAGTCCGATGCGTTCGACCCCGCGACGCGAGTCGCGCGGGACTTCATCAAGCCCGACGTCGTCGTCACCGGGCGGCTCGAGAACGCCGGCGGGGGGCTCGACGTGACGCTGACGCTCACCGACGCGCGCAGCGGCGAGGTGATCGCCACGATCACCGACCGGCTCAGCGGCTCGGACTGGACCACCGACGAGGCGCGCCTGGCCGACAAGCTCGCGAGGCGCGTCTGCCGCCAGCCGGAGGCCTACCAGGTCGCCGTGAAGGTGCAGGCGACCGGGGAGTTCGTCGCCTACCGCGGGCAGGGGACCGCCGAGGGGCTCGTCGTGGCCCGCGCGCAGAACGGCGACGCCGACACCGCGCCGACCCGCTGGCAGAGCGAGCCCTCGGAGATCACCTGGTCGGGCGTGAGCTTCGTCTCCGCCGGCGGGCTGACCCCGTGCGTCTGGACCGAGGCCGGGCGTGAGGGATCGTGGGTCGTGAGCATCGCCGCCAACGGGAACGGCACGGTGACGGTGACGACGCAGGGGCTCCCCGGGGCGAAGGTCACGGCCAACGCGATCTGCGCGCCCTCGCCCGCGCCGATCGGCGGCCAGGCCGGACCGTCGCTCGCCGGGCTGACGCCGGAGACGTTCACCGTCCCGGCCGGCGGCGGCACGAAGAGCCTCAGCGGCTCGCTGATCGCCTGGTCGAGCAGCGGCACGATCACGGTGCGCCCGTCGGCACCGCCGGGCTGAGCAGGAGATGTGATGGTCATGCGCACGGTCAACTCGCGGTCGGCGCCCCTGGCGGGAGCGCTCTCGGCGGTCGTGTTCGCGCTGGCCGTGGCGGCGGCGCCGGCCTCCGCGACGACCCGCTACGCCGGGCCCGGCGGCACCGGGTCCGCGCCGTGCACGACGCTCCCGGATCCGTGTGCGCTGCCGGATGCGCTGGCCGCCGCCGAGGCGGGCGACGAGGTCGTGGCACTCGCGGGGGCGCATGTGGTCTCGTCCCTCGTCAGCCTCTGGGTCCCGATCACGCTCCGCGGCGAGGGTGCGGCGACCATCGCCGTCGAGGCCGCCGGCGGGATCTCGCTGAGGGCCGGCGGCACGATCAGGGACCTCGCGGTCGAGGTACCGGCCGCGCCCATGGCGCTCGCGCTGAACGGCCCGGTCCTGGTCGAGCGCGTGCGCATCACCGCGGGCGGGCTCGCCCAGGCGCCGCTCCAGATCTCCAACAGCACGGCGCCCATCATCCGGGACAGCGTCGTGCGCGCCCTCGGAGCCGGCGCAGTCGCCGTGCTCCTGTACCACGTGCTCGATGCTCGCCTCGTGAACCTCACCGCCACGGGAAGCGGCGTAGGATCCTCAGAGGGCATTCGCGCGACGTCCGCGCCCGCGCCGTGCACGCTCACCGTCCGCAACACGATCATCCGCGGGTTCGCGACCGACCTGCGGCTCCAGGGGGCCGCGTCAGCGGTGGACGTCGACTGGTCGAGCTACGCGACGACGAGCGCCGAGGGCACCCTCACCGCCGGCACGCACAACCAGACCGGGACGCTCGTCCCGCTGTTCGCGAACGCCGCCGCGGGCGACCTGCGCCAGGCTCCGGGCTCGCCGACGATCGACGCCGGGACCGCCACCGCACCCGGCCTCGGCACGACTGACCTCGACGGTGACCCGCGGATCGCCGGCCTCGGACTCGTGCCGGACATCGGCGCCGACGAGTACGTGCCCGGCCCGTCCGCGCGCACCCTGGGGGCCTCGGCGGTCACCCCCACCTCGGCGACCGTCACCGGTGCCGTCGCCCCGCGGCTCGTCGCCGGGAACTGGTGGTTCGAGTACGGACCGACGGCGGCCTACGGCTCGAGCACCGCCCCACAGCCGGTCGGTGCGGGCGAGGCGGGTGACGTGGCGGTCTCCGCGGCGCTCACCGGGCTCCCGCCGGCGACGGCGATCCACTACCGCGTGGTCGCCGAGACGCCCAAGGGCCGCAGCGCCGGGGACGACGCCACGTTCACGACGCTCGCCGCCCCGCAGCCGCCGGCGCCACCGGCCGCGCCGCCGCAGCTCACCCTCAGCGGCCTGCGGGCCACGCCGTCGACGTTCCGCCTCGGGCGCCGCCTCCCGGCGATGGCGCTGACGCCGGTCGGGACCCGGATCGGCCTGCGCCTCTCCGCGCCCGCCGCGGTGACGCTCACGTTCCTGCGCCGCGCCGACGGCCGGCGCTCGGGCGGCCGCTGCGTCGCGCCGACGGCGCGGCTGCGGCGAGCCCCGCGCTGCACCCGGCTCGTCCGCGCCGGGGCGCTGAGCTACCCCGCCCTCACCGCCGGCGGGCACACCCTGCGGTTCCAGGGCCGGCTCACGCGCGCGCGGCAGCTGTCCCCCGGCCGCTACACGCTGCGCGCCACGGCGCGCGACGCCGGCGGGCGGACCGCCGCACCGGTGGAGACCGGGCTGCGGATCCTGCCCTGACGACGCCGCCGCCGGGGTATGGTCGGCCGATGCCCACCGCCGAGGAGCACCGCGCCCGCATCGCCGACTTCTACGCCGCGTTCGCCGCCCGCGACGGCGACGCGATGGCCGCCCATTACGCGCCGGAGGCGACCTTCCGCGACCCGGCGTTCGGGACGCTCAGCGGCGAGGAGGCGGGCGACATGTGGCGGATGCTCACGAGCCGCGCCGCGGACCTCGAGATCGACCTGCGCGCCCACGACGCGGACGCCGAGAGCGGCAGCGCGAACTGGGTCGCGACGTACACGTTCACGCAGACCGGCCGGCCGGTCGTCAACGACGTGCGCGCCCGCTTCCGCTTCGCACCCGACGGGCGCTTCGCCGAGCACGTCGACGACTTCTCGTTCCACGCGTGGTCCAAGCAGGCGCTGGGCGTGCCGTGTCGTCCTCCCTGCTGCGCTGGTTCCGGATCGTCGCGCTCGCCGAGGCGACGAGCTTCCTGCTGCTGCTCGGCGCGAGCTACGCGAAGCACTTCCACGACGAGGGCCTCGGCGTGAGCGTGCTCGGCCCGATCCACGGGCTGCTCTTCATGGCCTACCTCGCGCTTGCGCTGCACAGCGCGAGCGAGGCGCGCTGGAGCGCGCGCACGACGATCTGGATCCTCATCGGCGCGGTCGTGCCGTTCGGCGGGTTCGTCGTGGACCGCTGGCTCGTGCGCAACGTGCAGCCGCTCGACGCCTGATCCGGGCTCAGCCCGGCGTCTCGGCCACCGGCTCCAGCGTGGGCCGCTTGGGCTCACGCCCGTCCCCGGAGGACACGCCGCGCACGCGCCGGCCGACCCACGGCACGAGGTGCTCGCGGGCCCAGCGCGCGTCTTCGGCGGCGCGCCGGCGCCGGGTCAGCGGCGGGGCCGGCGGCAGCGGGTCGCGCCAGTCGGTGGGAGCGTCCGGCAGCCCGAGCGCCGACGCGGCCGCGGCGGCGATCCGCTCGTGGCCGAGCGCGTTGGCGTGCAGGCGGTCGGCGTGGAAGAGCCGCACGTCCATCGGGCCCGAGGCGGCGAGGTCCATGATGATCGCGCCGTGCCGCGCGGCGGTCGCGTGCACCGCCGCGTTGAACGCCGTCAGGCGCCCGCCCACCGCCCGCGCGACCGCCATCACCTCGCCGAACTGCGGGTAGGTCATGAGCAGCACCGTCGCCCCGTTCGCGCGCAGCGCCGCGGTCATCGCGTCGAGGTCGGCCGCGAGCGCGCCGACGTCGGCCTTCGGGCGCAGCACGTCGTTGACCCCGCCGACGATCGTCAC
>JALOLQ010000156.1 GCA_025455895.1 Solirubrobacteraceae bacterium | reverse complement strand
TTCTTCAGCAGCGTCTGCTGGGTCTCGGCCAGGCCGATCTCCCACGGGACGCCCGCCGACTGGATCGAGCTCAGCGGCGAGGCGCCGGTGCCGCCGTCGTGCCCGGCGATCAGCACGTGGTCGGCGTTGGCCTTCGCCACGCCCGCGGCGACGGTCCCGACACCGACCTCGGAGACGAGCTTGACGGAGACCTGCGCACGCGGGTTCGAGCAGCGCAGGTCGTAGATCAGCTGCTTGAGGTCCTCGATCGAGTAGATGTCGTGGTGCGGCGGCGGCGAGATCAGGCCGACGCCCGGGGTCGTGTGGCGCACCCAGCCGATGTACTTGTCGACCTTGTGGCCGGGCAGCTGGCCGCCCTCGCCGGGCTTGGCGCCCTGGGCCATCTTGATCTGCAGCTGGTCGGCGTTGACGAGGTAGTGGATCGTCACGCCGAAGCGCCCGGAGGCCACCTGCTTGATCGACGAGCGGCGCAGGTCGCCGTTCGGGTCGGGCGTGAAGCGGCGCGGGTCCTCCCCGCCCTCGCCGGTGTTCGAGCGCCCGCCGAGGCGGTTCATCGCGATCGCCAGCGTCTCGTGCGACTCGGTCGAGATCGAGCCGAGCGACATCGCGCCGGTGGCGAAGCGCCGCACGATCTCCTTGGCCGGCTCGACCTCCTCGAGCGGGATCGGCTCGGCGGCGGTGCGGAAGCGCAGCAGCCCGCGCAGCGTCGCGCGACGGGCGGCGTCCTCGTTGACGAGCTTCGCGTAGGCGCGGTACTTGTCCTGGGCGTTCCCGTTCGCGCTGCGCACGGCGTGCTGGAGCAGCGAGATCGTCTCCGGGTTCCACTGGTGGTGCTCGCCGTCGCGCCGCCACGCGTAGACGCCGCCGACCGGCAGCAGGTCCCCCGCGTGCGAGCCGCGCCCGTCCCAGGCGCGGGCGTGGCGGTCGAGCGCCTCGCGGGCGAGGACGTCGATCCCCACCCCGCCGATGCGCGAGGCGGTGCCGGTGAAGTGACGGTCGATCAGGTCGCTCTCGAGGCCCACGGCCTCGAAGATCTGCGCCCCGCAGTACGACTGGACCGTCGAGATCCCCATCTTGGAGATCGTCTTCAGCAGGCCCTTGCCGAGCGCCTTGACGACGTTGCGCTCGGCCGCGTCCGGATCGGTGACGCCGGGGACGAGATCGTCGGCGACCAGCTCGTCGACGGTGTCGAACAGCAGGTACGGGTTGATCGCGCTGGCGCCGTAGCCGATCAGCGTGGCGAAGTGGTGCACCTCGCGCGGCTCGCCGGACTCGAGCACGAGGCCGGCGCGCAGGCGGTTGCCCAGGCGCACGAGGTGGTGGTGCACGGCGGCGACCGCGAGCAGCGACGGGATCGGCGCGCGGCCCTGCCCGACCCGGCGGTCGGACAGGATCACGATGTTCACCCCGGCGGTGATCGCGTCGTGGGCCTCGTCGCAGACGTTGGCCAGCCGCGCGCTCATCCCCTCCGGGCCCTCGTCGACCGGCCAGGTGATGTCGATCGTGTGCGCGCGGAAGACGTCGCTCGAGACGTGGCGCAGCGTCTCCAGCTCCTGGTTGCGCAGGATCGGCTGGTCCATCACGAGCTGGTGGGCGTGCTCGGGCGTCTCGTCGAGCAGGTTGCGCTCGGAGCCCACGCCGGTGCCCAGGGACATGACGATCGACTCGCGGATCGGGTCGATCGGCGGGTTCGTGACCTGGGCGAAGAGCTGCTTGAAGTACGTGAACAGCGGCGGGCGCCGGTCGGAGAGGACGGCGAGCGCGTTGTCGTTGCCCATCGAGCCGATCGGCTCCTCGCCGTTGCGGGCCATCGGCTGGATCAGGACCCGCAGGTCCTCCTGGCTGTAGCCGAAGGCCAGCCGGCGCAGCGAGCCGGGCAGGACCCCGGTCAGCGTGACGTGGGCGGGCTCGAGGTCGTCGAAGTGCACGCAGTGCGCGTCGAACCACGCGGCGTACGGCTGCTGGGTCGAGACCTCGCGCTTGACCTCCTCGTCCTCGACGATCCGGCCGAGCTCGAGGTCGACGAGGAAGATCTTGCCCGGCTGCAGGCGGCCGAGCCGCTCGACGTTCTGCGGCGCGATCGAGAGCATCCCGGCCTCCGAGCCGAGGATCACGTAGCCGTCCTTCGTCTGCACCCAGCGGCCCGGGCGCAGGCCGTTGCGGTCGAGCGTGGCGCCGACGATGCGGCCGTTCGTGAAGCAGACCGCCGCCGGGCCGTCCCACGGCTCCATGAGGCATGAGTGGTAGGCGTAGAAGCCCTTGAGCTCGTCGCTCAGGTCGTCGCGGTCCCGGTAGGCCTCCGGGATCATCATCATCGCCGCGTGCGGCAGTGAGCGCCCGGCGAGCATGAGCAGCTCGAGCACGTTGTCGAAGGTCGCCGAGTCCGAGCCGCCGGGGCGGACGATCGGCATGATCTTCTGCAGGTCGCGGCCGAACAGCTCGCTGGCGAGCTGGCTCTCCCGGGCGCGCATCCAGTTGACGTTGCCCATCAGCGTGTTGATCTCGCCGTTGTGGGCGATCACGCGGAACGGATGGGCCAGCTCCCAGCTCGGGAACGTGTTCGTCGAGAAGCGCGAGTGCACGAGCGCCAGCGCCGTGGCGAAGCGCTCGTCCTGGAGGTCCGGGTAGAAGCCCGAGACCTGGCGCGAGATGAGCATGCCCTTGTAGACGATCGTGCGCGAGCTGAAGCTCGAGGCGTAGAAGTCCGGGCCGGCGGCGAGCTCGACGATCCGGCGGATGACGTAGAGCTTGCGCTCGAACGCGTCCTGGTCGTCCTCGAACCCCGGGCCGGCGCCGATGAACACCTGGCCGATGTGCGGGCGCGAGCGGTTCGCGGTCGCGCCGACGTGCTCCTCGTCGACCGGCACGTCGCGCCAGCCGAGGACCCGCTGGCCCTCGACGCGGACGTTCAGCTCGATCAGGCCCTCGATCTTGCGCCGCAGCGCGGGGTCGCGCGGCAGGAAGCACATGCCGACGCCGTAGCGGCCCGGCTCGGGCAGCTCGAACGCGCAGACGCCGCGGAAGAACGCGTCCGGGATCTGGCTGAGGATGCCCGCGCCGTCGCCCGTCTTGACGTCGGCGCCCTCCGCCCCGCGGTGCTCGAGGTTGTCGAGCGCCTCCAGCGCGCGGACCACGACGTCGTGCGAGGGCTCGTTGTCGAGCTTCGCGACCATCGCGACGCCGCAGGCGTCGTGCTCGTAGCGAGGGTCGTACAGGCCGTCGGCCTGGGGCGGCTTGATCATCTGCATGCTCGTTCTGAAGGGACGGAGTCCGGCGGCAAGGCTCCGGGACCCGGTAGGCGGAGCCGGAGATCTTACCGGGGCGGACCGCGGCGGGACAGGCCGCGGCGGCGCCCGCCGGAGAACGTCAGGCGCGCGGCTTCTTCGCGGCGGGCTTCTTGGCCGCGCGTCCGCCGGCGGCGGGCTTCTTCGCGGCGGTCGAGCGGCGGCGCGCGGGCTTCGGCGCGGGCGCCTCGGGCCGCTCGGCGCGGACGGCGTCGAGGCTCGCCTTCAGCGCGCTCATGAGGTCCGGGAGCGGGGCCGCCTGCTCCTCGGGCGCCGGCGCGATGGCGATCTCCTCGCCCTGGGCCTTGCGCTCGATGAGGTCGAGGACCCGGGCGCGGTACTCGTCGTGGTACTTCGACGGGTCGAACGCGGCCTCCAGCGAGGCGATCAGCTGCCGGGCGACCTCGACCTCGCGCGCGGAGACCTCGATGTCCGCGGTCTCGGCCAGCTCGTCGATCGAGCCGGCGTCGACGACCTCGTCGCTGAAGAGCATCGTGGAGAGCTCGAGGCCCTCCCCGGCCGGCCGCAGCGCCACGAGGTACTCCTTCGTGCGCAGCACGATCCGGGCGATGGCGACCTTGCCGGTCTCGCGCATCGCGGCGGCCAGCAGGCGATAGGGCTTGGCGCCGCCGGGCGCGGGCGCGACGTGGTAGGTCGCGTCGTAGAGGATCGGGTCGATCTCGCCCGCCTCGACGAAGTCCTCGATCTCGATCGTCCGCGTGCGCCTGGGGTCGAGCGCCTCGAGCTCGCCGGGCTCGATCACGACGTACTGGTCCGGCGCGATCTCGTAGCCCTTGACGAGGCGCTCGTAGGGCACCTCCTCGCCGGTGCGGCTGTTCACGCGCTTCTGCTGGATGCGGGAGCGGTCCTCGCCGTCCAGCTGGTTGAAGCGCACGGTCCTGCGCTGCACCGCGGGGTACAGCTTCACCGGGATCGTCACGAGGCCGAACGAGATCGTCCCGGTCCAGATCGAGCGGGCCATGGCCGACAGCATGCCCGACCCGGGCGTGGCTGACGCAAGGACGCTTGCCGGGCGGGGCGGTACGGTGCCGCCGCCATGCCCGCCGCGATCGACTCCCTCAAGGCCGTGTTCGAGCGCCGCGTCGCCCCGGCGCCGGCGTTCCGCGCCGCGCAGCGGTTCCTCGCGCACCAGATGACCGACCGTGCGGCGACGCTCAGCTACTACGGGATGCTCTCGCTGTTCCCGGGGCTGCTCGTGGCGATCAGCCTCATCGGGCTGATCGGGGGCGAGGACCTGGTGCGGTCGGTCGTCGACTTCGCCGAGGAGCGCGAGGTCAGCGGCGGGTCGCTCGAGGTGGTCGAGACGGTCGCGCGCCGCGCGACGGACATCTCCGGCGGCAGCTTCAGCCTCGCCCTGATCCTCTCGCTCGTGCTCGCGCTGAACGCCGCCTCGGGGATCTTCAACGCCGCCGGCCGCGCGGTCGACGCGGCGTTCGAGGTCGAGGACGACCGCTCGTTCGTCAGCAAGCGGCTCACGGTCTACGGCGTGACCGGCTTCGTGCTCTTCCTGCTGCTGCTGACGCTGCTCCTGCTGCTGGTCGGCGGCAGCCTCGCGCGCAACCTCGTCGA
>JALOLQ010000155.1 GCA_025455895.1 Solirubrobacteraceae bacterium | reverse complement strand
ACCGTGTACTCCATGAAGCCCTTGACCTGCGGCTTCTCGGAGAGCGACTTCTGGCTCGGGTACATGAACAGCTCACGCGAGAGCGGCTTGTAGCTCTGATCCTGGATCGTCTCCTTGGAGGGCGTCACGCAGCCGTTGCCCGAATCCACGGAGATGAGGTTCAGCTTGTCCGCGTTGTCCTCGTAGTACGAGAAGCCGAAGTAGCCGAGGCCGTTCTTGTCGCCCTCGACGCCCTGGACGAGCACGTTGTCGTCCTCGGACGGCTGGTAGTCCTTGCGCGTCGCGCCCTTCTCGCCGACGACCTCCTCGGTGAAGAAGTCGAAGGTGCCCGAGTCGGTGCCCGGCCCGTAGAGCGAGACCTCGGCGTCCGGGAACGGCTTGCCGTCGGGCTGGTCGCCGAGCTGGCTGTAGTTCGTGATCTTCGAGTCCGGGCCCCAGAGCTTCGCGAGCTGCTCGACGCTGATGCAGCCGATCTCGAGCGCCTTGTTGGAGACGACCGAGATGCCGTCGTTGGCGACGATCACCTCGGCGAAGGTCACGCCGTTCTTCTCGCAGACCGGGACCTCCTCCTCGGTGTCGATCGGCCGCGACGCGGTGGCGATGTCGGTCTCGCCGGCGCAGAACTTCTCGAAGCCGCCGCCGGTGCCGGACTCGCCGACCGTCACCTGGACGCCGGAGTTCTCGGTCTGGAAGCCCTCGGCCGCGGCCTGGGCGAAGGGGAAGACGGTGCTGGAGCCGTCGACGGCGATGGCGCCGGAGAGGTCGCCCCCGCCGTTCGTGCCGCTGCCGCCCTCGTCGTCACCACCGCACGCGGCGACGCCGAGTGCGAGTGCGCCGGCCGTGATGGCGGCCAGCCACGGATACCTCATGAGATCTGTTCTCCTCTGTCGAATGACACCGGCGGGCACACTGGCGGCGGACCATTCACAGTCTGTTAACGGCTCGTCGCATCCGTGTGAAAACTCTGTGAACGCTCGGGGGCGAAGCGGTAGCCGAAGCCGACATGCGTGTGGATGAAGCGCTCGTCGGGCACGGCCTGCTCGAGCTTCACGCGCAGCCGCCGGACGTAGACGTCCACCGTGCGGTCGCCGCGGCGCAGCGGCTGGCCCCAGACCCGCTCGTAGAGCTCCTCGCGGCGCACGATCCGCCCCTCGCTGCGCACGAGCTCGGCCAGCAGGCCGAACTCGCGCACCGAGAGCCGCAGCGCGCGGCCCGCCGCCGTGGCGAGCCCCTCGGCCGGCCGCAGCTCGAGCGCGCCGACCTGCAGGACCACCGGTCCGCCGTTCGCGCCCGTGTCTCCAGCCAGCTGCACGAGCGGCACGATCCCGCGCCCGGCCGGGTGAGTTGTGAGGAAGCGGTGAATCGCTTGTGAACGACTGGTGAACGCGGCTCGGGCCGGCGGCGCGGCGCCGCTAGGTTCCGGCGTCCGCCATGCCGTTCCTGCGCCGCGCCCACGACCCCGAGCTGCTCGCCCTGTTCGAGGAGTCCGGCCGCAACGTGCAGCGCGCGACGATGATCCTGCGCGAGGTGATGACCGACTACCCCGAGAAGGCGGACCTCGCGCGCGACCTCGTGATCTGCGAGCACGAGGGCGACCGGATCACCCACGACATCATCCACCGGCTCGGCTCGGGCCGGGTGCGGGCGCCGTTCGGGTTCGCCGACGGCTACGCGCTGGCCACGGCGCTCGACGACGTCGTCGACGACGCCGAGCAGACCGGTGACATGCTCGGGATCTACGGCGTCGAGGCGCCGATGGAGCAGGCGCTGCAGATGTGCGACGTGCTCGTCGGCTCCGGCGAGCAGGTGGCGAGTGCGCTGCGCGGGCTGCGGACCGGCTCGGACCTCGGCCCCGCGCTCGTCGAGATCCACCGGCTCGAGAACGAGGGCGACCGGCTGAGCCGCGAGGCGGTCGCCTCCCTGTTCGCCAGCGGGATCGACCCGATGGTCGTGATCCGCTGGAAGGACATCTTCGCCTCGCTCGAGGCGAGCATCGACGCGTGCGAGCGCGTGGCGCACGTGCTCGAGGGGATCGCGCTGCGGCGGCGTCCCGGGCGCTGAGCGGCGCCGGCGCGGCGGCGATCGGCCGCGTTCACCGGATCTTCTCCACCTGGACACCGGGTGTTCACCCGCCGGGACCGCCCGGGTGGTGGGCTGCCGGGCGTGGAACCGCTGGAGGCGCCCGCGCGCCCACCCGACGCGGATCCCGGCGATCCGGACGCCGTCGCGGCCGGACCGCTGGAGATCCGGCCCGCCGAGTACCAGGTGCTCGCGCACGGACGCCGCGTGAACCTCACGGTGCGCGAGTTCGAGCTGTTCTGGGCGCTCGCCGAGCGGCCCGACCGGGTGGTGCGCCGCAGCGAGCTCTACGAGCGGGTCTGGGGCGGGCCGATGGCCCCGCGCGACCGCTCGGTGGACGTGTTCGTGCGCAAGCTGCGCCGCAAGCTCGCGCTCGCCTCCCCCGGCTGGGGCTACATCCACACCCACTTCGGGATCGGCTACCGGTTCACGCCGGAGCCGCCCATGGGGCCGGACGGCTGACGAACGACCTCAGCCCGGTCGCTGCGCGCGGATGATCGCCGAGACCGCGTGCTCGTGCACGCGGTGGGTCTCGCGGATCTCGACGCCGGTGAAGCCCGCGGCGCCGAGCGCCCGCTCGAACTCGGCGCGGGTGAGCGCGCCGGCGATGCAGCCGGTCCACTGGGCGAGGTCGGCCCGCGTGGCCGCGTCCATCCCCTCGCCGGCGATCACGTCGCTCACGGCCAGCCGCCCGCCGGGGCGCAGCACCCGTGCGGCCTCGCGCAGGACGCGTTCCTTGTCCCCGGCGAGGTTGATGACGCAGTTGGAGATCACGACGTCGACCGAGGCGTCCGCGAGCGGCAGCTCCTCGAGGTACCCGAGGACGAACTCCGCGTTGGCCACCCCCGCCGCCGCGGCGTTCGCGCGCGCGAGTGTCAGCATCTCCTCGGTCATGTCGACGCCGATCGCGCGGCCCGAGGGCCCGACGCGGCGCGCGGCGATCAGCACGTCGGCGCCCGCGCCGGCGCCGAGGTCGAGGACCGTCTCGCCCTCGTGCAGGTCGGCGACCGCGGTCGGCACGCCGCAGCCGAGCGAGGCGGCGACGGCGGTCTCGGGCGCGCCGTCCACCTCGGCGCCGTCGTAGAGCGCGGCGCCGAAGACCTCGTTGCCGTCCGCGTCGGCGGTCAGCTCCTCGGGGGCGCAGCACGCCGGCCCGCAGCCGCAGCCCTCGCCGCCGTGCTCCTCGGCGCTCATCGCCCGCGCGGCCGCGGCGTAGCGCTCGCGGACCTCCTCGCGGATCTCGGTCTCGGTCAGCTCAGCCATGTGCGCAGCTCCTCCAGGGCGTCGGGGCGGACGTAGTAGTAGGCCCACAGGCCGCGGCGCTGGGAGTCCACGATCCCGGCGTCGCGCAGCTTCTTCAGGTGGTGCGAGAGCGTCGACTGGCCGACGTCGAACAGCGGCACCAGCTCGCAGACGCAGACCTCGCCGGCGTGGCGGCGCAGGACATCCACGACCTGCAGGCGGATCGGGTCGCCGAGGGCCTTGGCGATCACCGCCATCCGCTCGGCCTCGGCGCGCTCGACGTCCGGGTAGACGACCGGCTCGCAGCACGGCTCGCCGGGGGCGCGCTTGACCTTCGGGGCGAGTTCCAGCTCGAGCGTCATCTCATCGATGAATATCGATTGAGACGACGGTTGTCAATCGATAAGGTCGGCCGACCCGTCCCGACCGGAGGTTCGCGATGAAGTACGTCCTGTTCGTGTGCACGCAGAACGCCGGGCGCTCCCAGATCGCCGAGGCGCTCTTCAACCACCGGTCGCCGGACGGCGTCCGCGCGGAGTCGGCGGGCTCCAAGCCGGCGGGGCACCTGCACCCGGAGGTCGTCGAAGCGATGGCCGAGCTCGGGATCGACCTCTCCCACCGGCGGCCCCGGCGGCTGACCGTGGACCTCCAGCTCGGGGCGGACTGGGCCGTCACGATGGGCTGCGGCGACGCCTGCCCGTACGTGCCCGCCCGCGTCGAGGACTGGGACATCCCGGATCCCGCCGGGGAGCCGCTGGGTCGCGTGCGCGAGATCCGCGACCTGATCGGCGCGCGGGTGGACGAGCTCGTCGACGAGCACCTCGACGCGATCCGCTCGGACCGGACCGCCCACCAGCTCCGTCTGGCGACGCTCCTCCCGGTGCTCGTGCGGGAGTTCGAGGAGCAGCGCGACCCGGAGGAGATCCGGGCGTGCGCCGACGCGATCCTCGACCAGTACTCGGACGCCAACGTCCGGACCTTCGTACAGACCGTCGCCCTGCGCCGCGCCCGCGCGTGCCTGCGCGCCGAGATCTGCGACCCGGCCGCCGCATGACGAGCGCCCCGGCCGCCGAGCGCGACGTCCTGCGGCGTCTGTCCGCGCTGGATCGCCTGCTGCCGCTGTGGATCGCACTGGCGATGGCCGGCGGGCTGGCGCTCGGCTCGCTGGTGCCCGGCCTCGACGACGCGCTCGAGGCGCTCGAGGTCGGGACCGTCAGCCTGCCGATCGCGCTCGGCCTGCTGCTGATGATGTACCCGGTGCTGACGAAGGTCCGCTACGAGGACCTCGGGCAGCTGCGCAGCCCGGCCGACCGGCGGCTGTTCGCCGTCTCGCTCTTCCTCTCGTGGGTCGTCGGGCCCGCGCTGATGTTCGCGCTCGCGTGGCTGTTCCTCGCCGACGAGCCGGCCTACCGCACCGGCGTGATCGTCGTCGGGCTCGCCCGCTGCATCGCGATGGTGCTCGTGTGGAACGACCTCGCCGGTGGCGACAACGAGCGCGCGGCCGTGCTCGTGATCCTCAACGCCGTCTTCCAGGTCGCCGCCTACGCCCTGCTCGGCTGGT
>JALOLQ010000154.1 GCA_025455895.1 Solirubrobacteraceae bacterium | reverse complement strand
CGCCGGCTGAGCCCGCTCGGGCCCGACGCGCCCCGGGGGTCACGCGGCCCGGCCCGCAAGACGGATCGTCCACGCCTGACGAGGACGATCCGCCACGCGACGTCATCGACCGCTCACCGATGGACAGGCGTGCCGGATCGTCCCGGAAGCACCGGGAGCATCCGCCGCGCCGGCGCGGCGGCGCGACCTCTACGCGATCGGCACGCCCGCGGCGCGGGCGGCGAAGACGCCTTCGTCGGCGTGCGCCACGAGCGACGCGGCGTCGGTCCCGTCCTCGGGGCTCACCGCGATCCCGATCGAGACGCGCAGCGGCGCCCCGTCGAGTGCCGGAAGCGTCCCGGTGGCGTGCACGAGCCGGCGCGCGAGCGCCCGCGCGCCCTCGAGGTCGGTGGCGCCCGCGACGATCCACAGCCGCCCGTCGCGCTCGCGGACCGCGGCGTCGCCGGGACGCAGTTCGTCGCGCAGCGCGCGCTCGGCGCGGTCGAGCGCCTCGCGGGCGGCCCCGTGCAGGTCCGCGGCCAGCAGCCGCTCGGCGTCGTCGACGTCGACGGCCAGCAGCGCGGACGGCACGCCCTCGGCGACGAGCCGCTCCATCCGGCGCACGACCGCCGTCGCCCACGGCTCGTGCCGGTCTTCGGTGGCGAGCGCCTGGACGCTCGGGAAGACGTCGGCCGGAACCCCGGCCGACGGGGCGGGATCGGGCACCGGGGCGAGCCGCGGCCCCGCAGCAGGCGGGGCCGCCGGCGCGGGCGCCGTGACGTCGGCGATCGCGCCGGTGGCGACGGTGTCGCACACGAGGCCCAGCCGCGCCGCGAGGTCGGCGACGAGCTGCGGCTCGGGGTGGCGCAGGACGGCGAGCGTCTCGTTCCACAGCACCGCGCGCAGTGCACCGAGCGCGCCCGCGGCTCCGGCCGGGTCCGCCGCGCCCGCGAGCCGCCCGGCCCGGGCGGCGAGCGGGCCGAGGTCGCCGTCGGGCCGGAGGCGCTCGAGCGCCGCGTCGGAGGCCAGGGCGGCGACCATCGCCGAGCACAGCGGCGGCGCGTCCCGGGCGAGCTCGGCGGTCGGCAACGTCGCCGCGCGCGCGAGCGGCGCGGCGGCCACGAGCGTGAGCAGCCAGCCCTTCGCGAGCGCGTCGGCGTCGGCCAGCTCGGCGAGCGGCGTGTCGGCCACCGGCCGCGCCGGACGAGCCGGAGTGGATCCCGCGAGCATGCGCGGTGGATACCAGCGCGGGCGGACGGCGCCCGGTGCGTCATGCTGCCCGTCGATGCCCGCTCCGCTGCTCGACGTCGCCGACGCCCGGACCCGCGTGCTGCACGCCGCGGCGCCGCTGCCCGCCGAGGAGGTCGCGATCGACGACGCGCTCGGACGGGTGCTCGCCGAGGAGGTGCTCGCCCCGCACGACGTCCCGCCGTTCCGCAACGCCGCGATGGACGGGTTCGCCGTGCGCTCGGGCAAGGGCGACCGCGACCTCGTGGTGGTCGGCGAGTCGCGCGCCGGGCGGCCGGCCGACGTCCCCGTGGGCTACGGGGAGGCGGTGCGGATCTCCACCGGTGCGCTCGTCCCGGACGGCGCCGACGCCGTCCTGCAGATCGAGCGCGTCGACGACCGCGGCGAGCGCGTCACCCTGCTCGAGGACGTCGCCCCCGGCCGCAACGTGCGCGAGGCCGGCGAGGACGTGCGCGCCGGCGCGCACCTCATGGGCCCCGGGCGCCGGCTCACCCCCGCCGACCTCGGCGTCCTCGTGAACGGCGGTCGCGCGGCGGTGCGCTGCGCGCGGCGCCCGCGCGTCGCGGTCCTCGCCACCGGCGACGAGCTGCTCCCGCCGGGGGCGCCGCTCGGCCCCGGCCAGATCCACGATTCGAACCTCGTGACGCTGCAGGCGCTGGCCCGCGGTGACGGCGCGGAGGTCGTGCTCGCACGGCACGTTCCCGACCACGCGGGGGCGACGCGCCGGGCCCTCGGCGAGGCGCTCGAGGCCGCGGACGTCGTGCTCTGCTCCGGCGGCGTGTCGGTCGGCCCCCACGACCACGTGAAGCCCGCACTGGCCGAGCTCGGGGTGGAGGAGCGCTTCTGGCGCGTCGCGCTGCGCCCGGGCAAGCCGACCTGGTTCGGCGCCCGCGGGCGCACGCTCGTCTTCGGGCTTCCGGGCAACCCGGTCTCGGCGATGGTCACCTACCTGCTCTTCGCCCGCCCGGCGCTCGCCGCGCTGCAGTGGGCCGAGCCGCCCGCACCGCGCCGCGCGGTGCTCGGCGAGCGGCTGCTCCCGCACCCCGAGCGCGACGAGTGCGTGCGCGTGCGGCTCGAGGACGGCGTGGCCTACGCCACCGGACCCCAGGGCTCGCACGTGCTCACCTCGATGGCGCTCGCGGACGGGCTGGCGGTCGTGCCGCGCGGGAAGCTCGCGCTGGTCGCCGGCGATCCGGTGGACCTGATCGAGATCTGACGCCCGCCGCTCAGGCGGCTTCGAGGTAGGCGACGACCCGGTTGGTCAGCGCCGTGAGCGCCGGGGCGGGCTCCTCGACGGCCATCGGGCGGTCGGCCAGCAGCTCGGTGAGGCGCTCGCCGGTGTCCGGGTCGTGGCGCGCGGCGAGCCGGGCGCCGACCTCGGCCGCGCGGCGCGTGGCGACGGGGTCGACCGTCCAGATCGCCTCGAAACGCCGCCCGAGATCCTCGGGGCTGCCGGGCTCGGTGACCCCCGGCTGCTCCCACGCGAGCAGGCACGCCGCGTAGCCGGGCGCGTCGATCACGACGGCCCATTCGTTCCCGAGCGCCTCGGCCGGCGCGATCGGGATCTCGACCGGGCCTCCCGCCGGCCGGCGGACCTGCGGGAAGTCGGCGAAGACCACCGCCGCGTCCGCCGTGCGCGTCAGCGAGCGGTAGCGGGGCTCGACCGCGCGGTAGAAGCCCTCGTGCTGGAACGCGCCGACGAGCACCGGCGAGCACGCGTGCGCGATCGCCTCGTGCTCGATCGCGCGGCTCAGCGCGACGAGCGTCGACTTGCGCAGCACTTGGGGGCGCAGGTGCTCGCCGGCGCCCGAGGCGACGACGGCCGCGTAGATCGACGGGCGGTCGGTCTCGGCGCCGGTCTCGCGCGCACGCTCGATCGCCGCGGGGATCGAGAGCCCGCGGTGGCGGTAGGCCTGGACGCGCCGCAGCGACGCCACGTCGCCCTCCGAGTAGCGCCGGTAGCCGCTCGGGGTGCGCTGCGGCTCGGGGAACCCGTAGCGCTGCTCCCACATGCGGATCGTCCCGGCGGCGAGGCCGGTCTGCTCTGCGACGTCCTTGATGGCGAGATCGTTCATCAGACTGGTGAGCCGGAGTTCAACACGTTGTGCGTTCGCCCCCGGTCCCACGTCTCCTACGCACCGGCCCGCATCCCGGGTCATCGGCGCGGCGGTGCCCGCGCGTACCCGGCACATGTCCGGCTCGCGGATCCTGCTCACCGGCGCCACCGGCGCGATCGGCTCGCGCCTGCTCCCGCGGCTGCTCGAGCACGGCCCGGTCCGCTGCCTGGTGCGCGACCCCGCCCGCGCGCAGCTCCCGGCCGGCGCCGAGGTCGTGACCGGCGACGTGCTGCGCGACACCGGCCTCGACGCCGCCCTCGCCGACGTCGACGTCGCCTACTACCTCGTCCATTCGATGGGCGGCGACGGGGACTTCGCCGCGCGCGACCGGCGCGCGGCCGCCGCCTTCGCCGCCGCCGCCCGCCGGGCCGGGGTGCGGCGCGTGATCTATCTCGGCGGCCTGCGCGCCTCGTCGGACGAGGGCTCGGCGCACCTGCGCAGCCGCGAGGAGGTCGGCCGGATCCTCGCCGAGGCCGCGCCGGAGACCGTGCACGCGCGCGCCGCGATGGTGATCGGCGCGCACAGCGCGTCGTTCACGATGCTCACCGAGCTCGTGCGCCGCCTGCCCGCGATGGTCGGCCCGAAGTGGATCGACACCCGCACCCAGCCGATCGCCGAGGCGGACGTCACCGCGGCGCTCGCCGCGCTGGCGCGCTTCCCCGCCCCGCCCGCCGACGTCGAGCTCGGCGGCGCCGAGGTCCTCACCTACCGGGAGATGATGCGGCGGTTCGCCGTGCTCGACGGCCGCCGCCCGCCGCTGGTCGTCCCCGTCCCGGTCCTCACGCCGCGGCTGTCGTCGTACTGGGTCGGCTTCGTGACCTCGGTCGACGCGGGCCTCGCGCGCCCGCTCGTGGACGGGCTCAGCGAGGAGCTGCTGGTGCACACGCCGCCGCCGCCGGGGATCAACGATGCACCGCTCGCGTTCGACGCCGCCGTGCGGGCGGCGCTGGCCGAGGCGCGCGGCGTACCATCGGACGCCGCATGAGCCGCCCGCGCGCCACGCTCGCCGCCCTCGCGCTCCTCGCCCTCGCCTACGCGATCGCCTCGCGGCTGGCCAAGCGCATGCTCGCCAGCCCGACGCGGATCGGGCCCGCCGTGATCGGCCCGCTGCGCGACGACACGACGATCGACGCCACGGGCGCCTGCCGCTCGGTCCAGTCGGCGGACATGCAGATGCCGGCCGGCGCGATCCAGGCGATCTGGACGCCGGCGCACCTCGAGCGCCTGGCCCGCACCTACTGGCGCTTCCTCAGCCGCTGCACGCTCGGGCTCGTGCGCGTGGAGTACACCGAGGGCGAGCGCTTCGTCGTGCTGGTCCGCCGGCCGCTCGTGCTGCTCCAGTTCCGCCGGCCCGAGTACGAGATGTCGGGTGATCGCGGCGTCGTGCGCTGGGGCATCGCGCGCGGCGTGCTCGTCGCGCCGCCCGGCGTCGACGCCGACGGCTACCTGGAGATCGACGTGCGCCGCCGGCCGGGGCCGGAGCCCGGCACGGTGATCCTCCACACCGAGGTCGAGGTCGCCAACTACTACCCGAGCATCGCCTCG
>JALOLQ010000153.1 GCA_025455895.1 Solirubrobacteraceae bacterium | reverse complement strand
GTGGCCGCCGTCCCGGCGTGCGGGCTTCGCTTCATCACGACGCCGGCAAGCGGCGTCGTGTCCTGCCAGGGGGCCGGTGAGGATGGACCCTGGGCGCGCTGTTGGTCGTCCGTCGGCGTGGGCGAGCGACGATCCGCGGGTTCGGTTGCGGCGGTTGGGCGTCCGAACCCTGAAACCGTCGCCAGAGCACACCTCAGCGGGTTCGGTGCCCACCGCGGGCGCACCGAACCCCGAAACCGCCGCGGCAGAGTGCCACAGGCCGAGCGGGCTCCGCGGGCCCTACAGGACCAGGCGCCCGCCGGGACCCCCCCTACACGAACACGATCGTCCGCCCCTCGTCCACGAGCACCCGGTCCTCCAGGTGCCAGCGGACGGCGCGGGCGAGGACGAGGCGCTCGATGTCGGCGCCCATCCGGGTGAGCTCCGCGACGCCGGCGCGGTGCGAGACGCGCACGACGTCCTGCTCGATGATCGGGCCGGCGTCGAGCTCCTCGGTCACGTAGTGCGCGGTGGCGCCGATGATCTTCACGCCGCGCTCCATCGCGCGGCGGTAGGGATCGGCGCCGGCGAAGGCGGGCAGGAACGAGTGGTGGATGTTGATCACCGGCGCGCCGACCTGCTCGAGGAAGTTCGCGCTGAGGATCTGCATGTACCGCGCGAGGACGACGGTGTCGGCGCGCGCCTCGGCGAGCGCCGCGAGGATCGCCGCCTCGGACTGCGGCTTCGTGTCCGGGCTGACGGGGACGTGCACGAACGGCACCCCGAACCCCTCGACCGCCCGGCGCGCGCTCTCGTGGTTGGAGATCACCGTCGCGACCTCGGCCGGGAGCTCGCCGCGGCTCGCGCGCCAGAGCAGGTCGAGCAGGCAGTGGTCCTCGCCCGAGGCGAGCAGCGCGAGCCGCCGCGGCCCGGAGGCCCGGGCCAGGCGCCAGTCCATCGCGCGCGCCGCGGCGACCTGCTCGCCGAAGTCGCGCTCGAGCTCGGCCCAGGCCGCGTCGTCCGCGTCGAGCGTGAAGGTCATCCGCATGAAGAAGCGCCCGCCCGCGGGATCCGTGGAGTGCTGGTCGGAGGTGTCGATGTTCGCGCCGCGCTCGAAGAGGAAGGTCGAGACGGCGGCGACGATCCCCGGCCCGTCCGGGCAGGAGATGAGCAGGCGCGCCTGTCCGTCCATCAGCCGAGCGCCGCGGCGATCTCCGCGAGCGGCTTGCGGATGCCGGTGAGGAACGGCAGCTCCTCGCGCGTGTGCCGGCGCGCCTCGGCCCCGCGCAGGTGGCGCATGACGTCGACGATCCGCTCGAGCTCGTCGCACTCGAACGCCAGCAGCCACTCGTAGTCGCCGAGCGCGAACGCGCTGACGGTGTTCGCGCGGACGTCCGGGTACTCGCGGCCCATGATCCCGTGCTGGGCGAGCATGTCGCGGCGCTCCTCCGGCGGGAGCAGGTACCAGTCCAGCGAGCGCACGTAGGGGTAGACGCACAGGTACTTGCGCGGCTCCTCGCCGGCGAGGAACGCGGGGATGTGCGCGCGGTTGAACTCGGCGTCGCGGTGTACGCCGATCGAGGTCCAGAACGCCTCCAGCGGGCGGCCCCAGGCGGTGCGCCGGAACGCGGCGAGCGCGTCCTGGAGCTCGTCGGAGCTGTTCGCCGTGAGCCAGACCATGAGGTCGGCCTCGGCGCGGAACCCGGTCAGCTGGTAGGTGCCGCGCACGGTCACCGCGCCGCCCGAGGTGAGCGCGGCCGCCGCCTCCTGTGCCGCGGCGCCGTCGCCGGCGCCCGCGGGGACGCGGTAGGCGGCGTAGGCGGCGTAGTGGTGGCCTTCGGACGTCGGCTCCGTGCTCATGCGCGCAGGTTCTCATGCGGCGGGCGCACGGTGCGTCGCGGGCGCCCCCCGGGGTGTCGAGTGGTCGATTGTGCGCCGTGGAGCCGCACAAGCGACCGCTCGACGCGAAGCGCGGGTGGGGTACCGTCGCCGCCGATGCCGCACGACGGGTGGCCGCCGATCGACGAGCCGGAGCTGCGCCGGCGGCTCGGGCTGGACGACGCGGCGTTCCGCGCGACCTACTGCGCGTTCCTGCGCAGTGTCGGCCCCCGGCGCTGCACCGAGCGCGACGTGCGCCGCGCGCTCGCCTATCCGTGGGCGCGGCCCGCGTCGTCGTTCCGGCTCGCCGGCGACGTCGCCGCGCCGCTGGAGCCCGCGGCCGCACGCGACGGCGCCGGGCGCGTGCCGCTGCTGGCGATCGGCTCGAACGGGGCGCCGCGCACGCTCGCGCGCAAGCTCGCCCACCTCCCGCCGCCGGAGCGCTCGCTCGCCGTCGAGGCGGGGGCGCTGCACGGCTTCGACGTCGCCGCGACCGCGTTCCCCACCGTGTACGGGTCGTTCGCGGCGACGCTCGTGCCGAGCCCCGGGACCGCCCTGCGCTGCGCGCTGCTGTGGGTGACGCCGGCCCAGCTCACCGCGCTCGCGTGGACCGAGACGAGCTACCGGTTCGGCCGCCTCGCCGGCGTGCGCTTCACGCCGGACCTCGCGGGCGCGCCGGCGCCCACGGAGCTCTACGCGTTCGTCTCGCGCTGGGGCGCGCGCGGCCGCGACGGCGGACCCGCACCGCTCGCCGCGCTCGAGGCCGCGGGCCGGCCCGCCCCGGGCATGACCCAGGAGGACCTGCTCGACGAGGTCGCCGCCGCGACGCTCGGCCGCGACGCCCGCGCGCCCGACCTCGTGGCCGCGATCTTCGCCGACCTCGTCGGCACCGCCCGCGCGCTGGAGGGGGCGCTCGCCCCGGACGCGGTCCCGTTCGCGTGGGCCGGCTGGACGCCCTACCCGGGCTGAGCGCCGCGCGGCCCGGCCAGCTCGCGCACGAGCGCGCGCCACTCGTCGTCGTCGAGCCCGCGGGCGGCGAGCCGCTCGGGCGCCGCCGGGTCGCGCAGGAAGACGTGGCAGACGTCCCCGTCCTGGGCGAGCACGACGTCGTGCGTCTCGCGGGCGAGCCCCTCGGACCAGTGGCTGACGCTGATCAGCGCCGTGTGCGGGCTCGCGGCGAGGACCGCATCCGCGTCGGCCTCGCCCGGGCCGCGGTCGCCGCCGGGCAGGCGGTCCCACAGGCGCTCGTAGGCCTCCTCGGTCGTGCGCAGCGCGTAGAAGTGGATGCCGAGCGCGTCGATGAGGATCTCGAGCGTGACCTCCTCGGGCTGCGGCATCAGCAGGAACCGCCACGGCCGGTCCGGCGCGGTGCCCGTCACGCGCGTGTCGATCACGCAGCGCGAGCGCTGCTGGAAGGCGAGCGCGATGCCCAGGTCGCCGCGGACCTCGATCTGGTCGGAGCCCGGATTCGTGGTGATGAGGTTGCGCGCCGCGAGCGAGCGCACGGCCTCGGCGACGAGCTCGGCGGGCGGCTCGCGCTCGAGGAAGTGCACGACGCCGCTGACCGCGTCGATCTCGGCGGGGGTGTAGGCCCCGAGCGGGACCGGGCCGGTCTCGACCAGGCCGACCACGGAGTCGACGAGGTCCTTCGGGATGTCCGCGTCGGCGCTCAGCCCGGCCGGGTTCTCGCTCACAGCTGGTCCTCCGTCGTGTCGAGGGTCGAGTGGCGCACGACGGTCGCGAGCTCGCGGTCTGCGGCGCGCAGCGTGGCCGGGGAGGTCTGCCCGGCGGGCGGGAGCACCCAGCGCGGCGGCTCCGGCAGGTTCCCGTACACGGCGCGCGCGGCGGGCGAGGGCGTCTCGCGCACCACGACGTCCGAGCTGCCGAAGAGCCCGCGGCCGTTGCGCTCGCCGGGCCGGAAGACGAGCTCCGCGAGCGTGTCCGCGCGATCCGGCGGCGGGAAGCGGCGGGCGAGGTCCGGGGACAGCGAGGTCGTGTCGTCGTCGCGCTCGAGCGCGCCCAGGGCGCCGGTGAGCTCCGCCTCGGCCGAGCGCGGCAGCGGCATCCGCACGCCGAGGTCCGGGGAGAGGTACATCGGGCGGCGCTCGACGTGGCGCGAGAGGCCCCAGGGCCCCACGTTGCGCTTCGTGATCCGGTAGACGATGTAGTCCACGAGGTGCAGCACGTCCGACCAGGACGGGAGCCGGAAGCCGTGCCCCATCGCCGCCGGCGTCTTCTCGAGCTGGACCCACGTCCCGCCGTGCGGGGTGCGCCCGTGGAGCTTCTCGCGCACGAGCGGGCCCTTCAGCCCGAGGTCGGGGTACTGCTTCTTGTCGACGCTCTTGTGGTGGCTGGAGAGCCGCTCGCGGCTGCCGTCGAAGCGCCAGTTCGCGTAGAGCTCGGGGTCGTCGACGAGGACGTGCGCCCCGCAGAGGACCTCGCGCAGCTGGGGGACGTCGAGCCCGTGCCGCTCGAGGTCCGCGATGATCGCCGCCTCGCCGGGCTCGAGCCGCAGCAGTGCGGCCGTGAGCCCGGAGCGGTACTTCCCGTAGCGCGAGGTGATGCGCACGAGCGAGCGCACCCGCTCCTGGATGCGCCGCGTGTCCTCGGGGCCGAGCGGTGCCGGGCCGGGCGGCGCGCCGGGCGCCGCCGTCGTCTCCTCGCTCATGGCGCAGGAACCTACCGCGCGGGCAGGGCCCCCGCCGAGAGCGCTCCCGCGAACGCGGGGGCGACGATCCGGAACGACGCGCTCGCCTTGATCCGGCAGGAGCGCCGGCAGGCCAGCAGGACGAAGCGCCCGGTGCGCGCCCCCGCGGCGATCGGCAGGCGCCGGCGGAACGTCCCGGCGCTCGTGGTCCGCACGGTGGCGACCGGGTCGGCCTCGCTGCGCGGCGGGCCGATGAGGAGCTGCACGGTGGCGCGCGGCGTCCAGCGGCGCCCGGTGACGAGCAGCGAGCCGCCGCGCACGACGGTCGTGGGCGAGACGGCGACGGTGGGCCGCGCGGCGGCGGCCGGAGCCGGGTCGGCGGGCGCCCCCG
>JALOLQ010000152.1 GCA_025455895.1 Solirubrobacteraceae bacterium | reverse complement strand
AGGACCGCTCGGAGCCCTCGTGGTTCCAGGAGATCTCCGTGTCGGTCGCGAACCTGCGCAGCCCCCAGTTCGTCACCGCCGGTGAGGCCACGCGGATCAGCTCCTCGTCGCGACGCCCGGTGCAGGCCGGCGGCGGCACGTTCGAGACGGCCTCCGGGGTGCTGCGCAAGGGCGCGAGCTACCGGGCCGAGGTCTACACGCCGCGCCCGACGCCGGCCCAGCTGCGGGGCGCCGGGACGGGGTACGGCGCCGTCGACCCGGCGTGGCTGCGCGTGCGCCTCACGCCGCGCGACGCCCGCGCGACCGGCGTCGCCGAGGTGACGTTCCCGCCGTTCGGCAGCGGCGGGCAGGTGCTCGCCTCGCTGGGGGCGTTCGGTGCCGCGGCGGAGCCGGAGGCGGCGCTCGCGACCTCGGGGCTCGCGCGCACGTGGGAGCTGGCCCAGCGCCTGCGCGCGAGCGCCGCGACGCCGTACGACTACGTGCGTGCGGTGCGGGCGCGCGTGATGGCCGGCGCCGCCTACACCGAGCGCTCGACCGTGCACGCCAACCCCGTCGACGCGTTCCTGTTCGACGACCGCAACGGCTACTGCCAGCACTTCTCGGCCGCGATGGCGCTGCTGCTGCGCATGGGCGGCGTGCCCGCCCGCGTCGCCGTCGGCTTCACGCCGGGAGTCAAGGACGCCGACCGCAACCGCTGGGTCGTCCGCGACTACGACGCCCACTCGTGGGTCGAGGCCCACTTCCCGCGCTACGGCTGGATCACCTTCGACCCGACCCCGGCCGGCGCGCCGGCGCGCGAGCAGTCCGCCGACGCGCTCGACCGGCCGACCCGCGGAGGCGGCGCCGAGCGCGAGAGCGACGCCGGCGGGGACCGGATCGGCGATCCGGGCTTCCGCTCGAGCGGCGGCGGTCCGGCCGACGACGGCCCCTCGCCGTGGGCGCTGGGCGGCGCGCTCGCCGTCCTCGCCGCGCTGGCCGCGGGCGTCGCGGCGCTCGTGGTCCGGCGCCGGCGCGCACGGCCGCGGGGCCCGGGGGGCGATCCGTGGCTCGCCGAGCTCGAGCGCGCCCTGCGGCGCACGGGTCGCGCCCCCGGCCCGCGGGACACCCTGCGCGATCTCGAGCGCGAGCTCGCCGCGGACCCGGGCGCGCGCGGCTACCTCGAGGCGATCAGCCGGCGGCGCTTCGGCGGAGGCGGCCCGCCGCCGACGCGCGAGCAGCGCGCCGGGTTGCGCCGGGCGCTCGCGAGCGGGCGCCGGCGGCGCACGGCGCTGCGGGCCTGGCTGGCGCTCCCGCCGTGGCCTCGCGGCCGCGGGCGCCGGTACCCTGGCTGAGCCGCCATGGCCGACGTCTACGAGCTCTTCCGCAACGGCACGCGCCTCCTCGAGGACGGCGACCACCACGCCGCCGTGATCCCGCTGCGCCGCGCGCGCGACCTCGATCCCGGCAAGGACTCGATCCGCGAGGCGCTCGGCCGCGCGCTGTTCGGCGCGCACCGGTACCGCGAGGCCGCCGAGGAGTTCCGCGCGATCGTCGACCATGCGCCGACCGACGACTACGCCCTCTTCTGCCTGGGCCGCTCGCTGCAGCTGCTCGGGCGCCACGACGAGGCGCGTCAGCCGCTCACGCTGGCCGCGTGCCTGCGGCCCGAGCGCGCCGACTACCGCCGCTACCGCGATCAGGCCCGGCGCCGCGCCGAGGCGGCCTGAGCCTGCGCCGCGGCCGAGCGCACGTCGTCCGCGGCCTGCACGAGCAGGCCGAGCAGCCGGTCGACCTCCGCGGCGCTGACCGCCGCCGCGGGCAGCTCACCGGCGATCCAGACCGCGCCGGCCCGCGTCTGGCCGAAGCGCACGAGCACGAGCCGGCGGTTGCGCCGGAGCAGCTCGCGCGGGTCGCTGCGCCCCGGCGCGAGCACCTCGGCCTGGGCGCGCAACAGGCCCCCGCGCAGCGCCAGCCCGACGTCGAGCGGCCAGCCCGCCGCGTCGGCGCGCAGGCCCCACTCGCCCGGCGCCACGCGCCGCCAGTCCGCGCCTCCGGAGGCCAGGCAGGCCTCGATCGCGGCGGCCGCCGCCGTTTCGCCGGGTGGGTTCACGGTGCTATCTTTGCGCGACAGCTTTCGAAGGCCGGGTGACCGGCCGGGGCAGGACCGAAAGTGGGCGCTCGCCCGCTTTTTTCATTTCTGGGCCCGATGAACGATCACGACCTGCAACGCGACATCGAGACGACGCTGGCGGCCGCCGAGCCCCAGGTCGAGGTGCTGCTCGTCGAGCGCGCCGGCGGCGTCGTGCGGTTGACGATCGACCACCCCGACGGCGTCACGCTCGGGCTCTGCGAGCGGGTGACCCACGCGCTGCCCGAGGTGCGCGAGGAGCACGCCCTCGAGGTCTCCTCGCCGGGCCGCGAGCGCCCGCTGACGAAGCCCGACCACTTCCGCCGCTTCGTCGGCCGGCGGGCGCGCGTGCGCACCCGCGAGGCGCGGGACGGGCACCGCAGCTTCACCGGCGAGCTCGTCGGAGCCTCCGAGCGCGAGGTGACGATCGCGGCCGACACCGGGGTCATCGCGATCCCGTACGACGACATCCACCGTTCGAACCTCGTGGAGGAGTAGGCGACATGTCTCGCGAGATCGTTGAGGCCATGCGCGGCCTGGCCGCCGAGAAGGGCATCAGCCCCGACCGGCTCATCGCCGCGCTCGAGGACGCGCTGCTGTCGGCGTACAAGAAGCAGCCCGGGGCGGCGAAGTACGCCCGCGTCGAGCTGGATCCCGAGACCGGCGACTACCGGGTGATCGAGCTGATCGTGCCCGAGCGGCTCGAGGCGCAGCTCATCGTCGAGACGATCGACGAGGGCACCTACCTCGACCCCGAGACGGGCGAGTACGTCGAGCCCCAGGAGCCGGAGATCGACCCGGAGAAGTTCGCGCTGCACCGCGACCAGATCGACGAGCGCGACGTCACGCCCGACGACTTCGGCCGGATCGCCGCGCAGACGGCCAAGCAGGTGATCCTCCAGCGGATCCGCGAGGCCGAGCGCGACATGATGTTCGAGGAGTACCAGGACCGCGTCGGCGAGCTCGTCACGGGCATCGTCCAGCAGTCGGACTCGCGGTACACGCTCGTGCAGCTGCGCGAGCGCGTCGAGGCGCTGCTGCCGCGCTCCGAGCAGGTCGACGGCGAGCGCTACGACCACGGCCAGCGCGTGAAGGCCGTGATCAAGGAGGTCTCGAACTCCACGAAGGGGCCGTCGATCATCCTCAGCCGCCGCGACCCCGAGCTCATCAAGAGCCTCTTCGAGCTCGAGGTGCCGGAGATCGCCGACGGCCTGGTGGAGATCGCCAACGTCGCCCGCGAGCCCGGCTACCGCTCGAAGATCGCGGTCGTCTCCTACGCCGACGGCGTGGACCCGGTCGGCGCCTGCGTCGGTCCGCGCGGTTCGCGCGTGCGGATGGTCGTCTCCGAGCTGCGCGGCGAGAAGATCGACATCATCCCCTACAACGACGAGCCCGCCCGGTTCGTGGCCAAGGCGCTCTCGCCGGCCCGTGTGCGCGAGGTGCTCGTCGACGACGAGCAGCGCCAGGCGACGGTCATCGTCCCCGACGACCAGCTGTCGCTGGCGATCGGGCGCGAGGGCCAGAACGCCCGGCTCGCGGCCCGGCTCACCGGCTGGCGCATCGACATCCGCTCGGAGACCGAGTTCGCCACCGAGGGCAGCGACGAGAGCTTCGAGGTCGAGGAGACCGGCGGCCGCTGCGCCACGGTGCTGACCAACGGCCGGCGCTGCCCGAACGCGGCGCTCGCCGGCTCGGCCTACTGCGGGCTTCCCGCCCACCAGGCGCTGTCGCGCTTCACCGGCTCGTCGGTGTTCTTCATCCAGGGCTTCGACGACGACGCGATCGCGCGGCTGTCGGACCCGGACCTCTCGCAGGAGGACGTGGCGGACCTCGTCGAGATCGGCGAGCAGGCCTACGCCGACGCGGTCGCCGCGGCGGAGGCGTCTGCCGCCGCGGAGGCGGAGGCCGCGGCGGACGAGGACGGTCTCGAGCCCGAGGCGGAGCTCGCCGAGGATGCCGCGGCCGAGGCGCCCGCCGGGGCCGGCGAGGCCGAGGAGCAGACCGCATAGCGGCGCACATCCACGTCCCGCGGCGGCGCTGTGTCGCGTGCGGGCGGACGGCGCCGAAGGGCGCCCTGATCCGCCTCGTGCTCGAGGACGGGCGCGTCGTGGCCGACCGGCCGCAGCGCCGGCCGGGACGGGGCGCGTACGTGTGCGATGCGGCGTGCGCCGATGCGGCGGCGCGCCGAAGGGCCTTCTCGCGGGCGTTCCGGCGCCCGGCCGAGGTTGCCGAGGACTTCGTAGAATCGATGAGCTAGTGGCCAAGAAGCGCGTACACGAGATCGCCAAGGAACAGAACCTGTCGAGCAAGGAGGTCCTCGAGTCCCTCCGTGCCGCAGGCATCGAGGCGACGGCGGCGGCCTCGACGGTGGAGGAGGCCGACGCGCTGCGCGCGCTCGCCGCCCCCGCGAAGGCCGCGCCCGCCCCGAAGGCCCCGGCCCCCGCTGCTGCGGCCCCCGCCGGCCGGGCGGCGCCGCGCGCCGCCGCCGCGCCCCCGCGGACCCCGGCTCCGGCGCCCGCCGGGCGTCGCGTCTTCGAGCCCGACACGCCCGCTCCGGCGCCGGCCGGGCGACGGGTCTTCGAGCCCGACACGCCGCCGCCGATGCCCCGCCCGCGCGGTCCGCGCGACGGGGCGCCCCCGCCGCCGCCGATGCCCCGCCCGCGCGCCCAGCCGCGCCCGGCCGCCCTGCCCAGCGATCCGCGCACCGCGGCCAAGCACGGGCAGGCCGAGACGCCCGCGGCTCCCGCGCCCGCGGCCGAGGCTCCTGCCGCCCCGCAGCCCGAGTCACCCGCGGCGCCCGCGGCCGCGGCCGAGGCTCCTGCCGCCCCGCAGGCCGAGACGCCCGAGACGCCCGCCGCGGAGGCGAAGCCCGCGGCCAAGGGCGCCAAGGCCAAGCCCGAGGAGCCGAAGCTCAAGCCGTCCACCGAGCCGCCGGCGCCCGGCATGGGCCCGAAGATCATCTCCGTGCCCGAGCCGCCGAAGCGGCCCAAGCGCGACGAGTCCCAGTCGGGAGCGCGGCCGGCCGCCGGTCCCGGTGGGCGCCGCCGCGTGGTGATCGACTCGCAGGCCTCGCGCCGGCCCGGCGGCCCGGGGGGGCCCGGGGGCCCGGGTGGTCCCGGTGGCCCCGGCGGCGGTCCGCCGCATCGCCGGCCCCGGCGCCGCCGCGGACGCCGGCGCTTCCTCGAGGAGCAGGTGGTCCAGCCGCTCGACACGAGCGCGCACGGGGCCACCGACGCGGTCCGCATCACCTCCGGCTCGACGGTCAAGGACGTCGCCGAGTACCTCGGCGTGCCGGTCCCGGAGATCATCAAGCAGCTCATGGTCATGGGCGAGATGGCGACGCTCACCCAGACGCTCTCGGACGAGGCGATCATGGTCCTCGCCGAGGCGCTGGACAAGGAGGTCGAGGTCGTCTCCGCGGCGGAGGAGGCCGAGGACGAGCTCGTCTTCGACGACGACGAGGGCGACCTCGTCGAGCGGCCCCCGGTGGTCACGATCATGGGCCACGTCGACCACGGCAAGACCTCGCTGCTCGACGCGATCCGCGAGGCGGACGTCGTGGCCGGCGAGGCCGGCGGCATCACGCAGCACATCGGCGCCTACCAGGTGCACCACAACGGCAAGACGATCACCTTCCTGGACACCCCGGGCCACGAGGCGTTCACCGCGATGCGCGCCCGCGGCGCCCGCGTGACCGACGTGGCCGTCGTGGTCGTGGCGGCCGACGACGGGCCCAAGCCGCAGACCGACGAGGCGATCGACCACGCGAAGGCCGCCGAGGTCCCGATCGTCGTCGCGGTGAACAAGATCGACAAGGAGGGCGCGGACCCCACGCGCGTG
>JALOLQ010000151.1 GCA_025455895.1 Solirubrobacteraceae bacterium | reverse complement strand
GCGACCGAGACGTGGTCGTGGAGCTTCTCGAACTCGCGGATCATCGCGTCGGAGACGAGGTCCGGCCGCGTCGAGAGCATCTGGCCGACCTTGATGTAGAACGGCCCGAGCTGCTCGAGCGCGTGACGCACCATCAGCGCACGCTGGCGGGCGTGATCGCTGAGCTCGTCCCCGGAGCGCTCGCGGCGGATACCGACGTTGTACGCGGCCTCGCTGAGGAAGACGCGCCCGAGCACGCCCGCGACGTGCGCGAGGCGGCTCGTGCCGCTCACGGCGCGTCCCGATCCGCCGCCTCCCGCGCCTCCCGCAGCGCCATGCTCGCCTCGAAGCGTGCGTGCTGGGCCGCGCGGCGGCCGATCCGGGAGGCGACGGTCTCGACGTGGTCCTTGAGCACGAAGGTCAGCGGCTGGCGCAGGACGCGGTGCAGCCGGTGCCGGCAGACGAAGGACCCGCGATAGCCGAGCACCGTCACGTCGCTCGCGCCGGGCGCCAGGACGAAGATGCCCTGATAGTGGGCGTCCAGCGTCGGGATCGCGCTCGAGAACAGCAGGTGCTCGGGCGCCTTGCACTCCAGCACGTGGGCCTCGCCGTCCACCTGCCAGCGCAGGCGGCCCCAGACCATCCGCCCGTGCCAGAGCGCGCGGTCGGGATCATCGGGGTGGGGCTCGACCGAGACGACCTCGGGCGCCCGGGCCAGCAGCCGGTCCAGCGTGCCGAGTTCCTCCCACACGGCCACCAGGGGAGCGTCGATGCGCAGCGTGATCTCGTAGTCGGCCTTCAGCGCATCGGCCATCAGGGGTCCTCCGCGCGCCGCGGCCGGCGGCGCCCGCGGCCGGCCTCGGCCCCCTCGAGGGCCTCGCGCAGCGTGCGGCCGACGGCGTCGCCGATGCCGCCCGCGCCGCGACCGCCGGCGGACGGCGGGCCGGGCTCACGGCCGGTGACCACCTCCGCCAGCACCGCGAAGGTGGCATCGCTGCCGTCGGCGCGCCGCACGCTGAACCGCCGCCCGTCACGCAGGTCGTCGCGCACCTGCGCGAGCGACACGGCCCGCCCCGAGTCCTCGTCGGTGAGCACGCCGTCCGCGGCGCGGCGCAGGCGGCGGCGGGTCACCTCGGCGTCCCTTCGCCGGCCTCGTCCTGCGCGGCGGCGAGCCGGTTGACCTTCAGCGTCAGCGCGGCGAGCGCGTCACTCAGCTCCTCGATCTCGCGGCGGTCGTCCGCGCTGCGGCGCTCGCCGTCGCCGTCTACCGCGTGGCGCACGGCGTCATGCGCGTGCTCCTCGGCGTCCCGGGCGCGCGCGGTGAGGTCGCCGGCGAAGCCCCGGGCATCGTCGCCCAGGTCTCCGAGCAGCTTCGAGATGGGATTACGCCGACGTCTCGCCACGGATTCGCTCCTGCCGGCGGGGCCCGCCCGCCATGGCCGACGGTACCATACACTATGTCCGGTCAGTCTGTCAGCACAGAATGTCCGGCCTCAGGCGAAGAGCTGCTCGGCCACCGGCCGCCCGGGCCGCGTGCCCCCGGGGACGGCGAACACGGCGCTGCCCACGTGCTTGATGTACTCGTTCAGCGCGTCCTCGCGCCCGAGCCGGGTCTGCACGCGCACGAACGCCTGCGGGTCGCGCTGGAAGCTCACGAAGAAGAGCCCGGCGTCCAGCTGGCCGAGCTCGGCGTCGAAGCCGTCGGTGAACGAGTAGCCGCGGCGCAGCAGCCGGATCCCGTCGTTCGTCTCGGGGGCGGCGAGCCGGATGTGCGCACCCGGCGGGATCAGCGGGCCGTCCGCGCCCTGCGCCGCGAGGTCGACGGGGTCGCGCTCGCGGCTGCCGGTGAGCGGCGCGCCGCTCGCGCGCCGGCGCCCGAACGTCGCCTCCTGGTCGTCGAGGCTCGCCCGGTCCCAGACCTCGATGAGCATCCGGATGCGCCGCGCGACGAGGTACGTGCCGCCGGCCATCCAGGCCGGCTCGTCCGCCGCGGCCCACAGGTGGCGCCGCAGCTCGTCGGTCTCCTCGGCGGTGAGGTTGTTCGTCCCGTCCTTGAAGCCCATGAGGTTGCGCGGGGTCTCCTGCGCGCTGCTCGTGCTCGACGTGCGCCCGAACCCGAGCTGCGACCAGCGCATGACGACCACCCCGCGCCCGATCCGCGCGAGGTTGCGCACCGCGTGGAACGCGACCTGCGGGTCGTCCGCGCAGGCCTGCACGGCGAGATCGCCCCCGGAGCGCGCGGGGTCGAGCTCGTCGGCCGGGAGCGCGGGCAGCGGCGCGAGCCGGACCGGGCGCCGCGCCGTGAGGCCGAAGCGCTCGGCGGCGAAGAGGCCGGGACCGAGGCCGAAGGTCACGGTCAGCCGCGCCGGCGGGAGGCCCGCCGCCTCGCCGGTGTCGGCCGGCGGCGCGGCGGGGTTCGCGGTCAGCGGGCGCGCCGGGAGCCCGGCGGTCATCCGGCGCGCGGCGCCCGTCCAGGCGGCGAGCAGCTCGCGCAGGTCGGCGCGGGTCGCCCCCGGCACGACGTCGAAGGCCGCGAAGTGCAGGCGGTCCTGGGCCGGGGTGATGATCCCGGCCTGGTGCGCGCCGTCGAACGCGACCCGCCCCGTCCCGGGCGGCGCCGCGGGCGTCTCGTCGTCGTCGCCGGCGACGGCGACGAGCCCCGCCCCGGCGACGGCGCCGGCCGCGGCTCCGCCGGCCGCCGTCAGGAACCCGCGCCGGCTGACCTTCGCGCTCATCGCTGAAGCACCCCCGCGACCTCGGACAGCGGCTCGGCGAGCGCGTCCACCTGCTGGCTCAGGCGTCGGCGCTCCGGCTCGCCGACGGTGTCGTAGGAGACGAACCCGTCGCCGCGGCGGTAGGGCTCGAGCGCGGCGAGCACCGAATCGAAGCGGCGCGAGATCGTCGCGGCGAGCTCCGGGTCGCGCTTGCGCAGCGCGGGCGCGAGCAGCCCGAAGGCGGCCTGCGAGCCGAGCACGTTGGCCTCGAAGTCCGAGAGGTCGGTGTGCGAGTAGCGATCCTCCTCGCCGGTGATCTTCGAGGCGGAGACCTCGCCGAGCAGGCCGTTGGCGCCGTTGGCGAGCTCCTCGGGCTTGTAGGTCAGGCCCTGAACGCGCTCGGCGAGCCGGTCCACGTCGCGCTCGAGCTGATCGGCGTAGCGACCCAGGCCCTCGGTGCTCCCGTCGACCCAGAGCCCGCGCTCGATGCGGTGGAAGCCGGTCCAGCGATCGCCCTCGGCGACGTCGTTGACGCGTGCGTCGATCTTCGGATCGAGGTCGCCGAAGCTCTCGGCCACCGGCTCGATCTTCTCGAACGGTGCGCGCGACCAGGCGAAGAGCTCCTTCGCCCGCGGAACGTCGCCGGCCCGGATCGCGGTGGCGAAGCGGCGCACGCGGCGCTGCAGCTCGCGGGCCTGCATCTCGACGTAGCTCGTGTAGCCCGCGGTGGCGGCGGCGAGGTCCGCGTCGGCGGTCGCCGTGCGGGCCGGCGTCCCGCCGGTGACGGTGAGGACGCCGGTGGCCGTCTCGGCTCCGCCGGGGCAGTTGACGGTGTACCGCCCGGGAGCCAGGTCGAGCGTCAGCCGGCCCTCGCGGCCGGGGCTCGTCGCGTACGCCTCGCCGAGCACCCGCGTGCCGCCGAGCACCTCCAGCTCGCGGACCTGCTCGGTGCCCTCGTTGCGCACGACGAAGGTCGTCGGGCCGGCGGGGATGCTGAGCGTGGCCGGGTCGCAGCCGGCGTCCGTCAGCGCCACCGGCACCTCGCGCGCTCCGGCGATCTCCTCGTCCGGCTCGGAGCCGCACGCGGCGAGGGTGAGGGCCGCCGCGCCCGCCACCGCCATCGTCCCCCACCTCGCGCAGCGCCGGCCCGCCGGGCCGCCCGCGTCCTGATCGCGCCCGCAGACGCTCCTCGTGCCTCGCACGTCGTTTCCTCCTGCTCCAGGCCGGCCCCACCCCTCGCGGCGCCGAGTTAGGCCACCCTAACAAATCCCGAGTGCAGGTGTCGGTATTGGCGCGCCGAGGCCCCGCAGGGGCCGGCCCTCGCGCGGTGGAGGGGCCCGTTCTCCGGCGGCCGGCCTCGCGCTACCGCCGGTAGCGCAGGTGCGTGACGCCGCCCGCGAACGCGCGCTGCTCGACCAGCGTCAGCGGCGTCTCCCGGATGCCCGCCGCGAAGAACGGCGTCCCGCTGCCGACGAGCACGGGATGGAGGAAGACGCCGTACTCGTCGATGAGGTCCTCGCGCGCGAGCGCCGCGGCGAGGGTCGCGCCGCCCACCCCGACGATCCCCTCCTCGATCGCGCGCACCTCGTCGGCCGGCGATGCGGTCGCGAGCCGTGCGTTCGGCCCGAGCTCGGCGGCGGTGAGCGTGCTCGAGAACACGACCTTCGGCAGGACGTGCCAGACCTCGGCGAAGTCGCGCTCCACCGGCCCCCACGTCCCGTCGTCGGCCTCCCAGTAGCGCATCAGCTCGTACAGGCGGCGCCCGCAGAACTGCACGCTCTGCTCACGGACCCGGTCGTTGTGGAACTGGTGCAGCTCCTCGTCCGGGGCCGACCAGTCGAAGGACCCGTCGGGCCCGTTGATGTAGCCGTCCAGCGACATGCCCATCGCGTGGGTGACGGTGCGCATGGGCGAACTCTAGGCCCTGCTCGGAGGACAGCGAGAGCCGCCCGATGGGCGGCTCTCGAACATGGGAGTGCTCCAAGAAGTCCCGAGCGCAGTGACGGCGCGGCAGGCCCTTCTCGTGGCGCCCCGAAACGGGGGTGGTTCCACAGCCGGTGGACGGGTTTCTGCACAGCGCCGGAAGTCCCGCTCTTGCAGGTATTTCCTGACTTGCGCCCGAGTTGCGAGCGTTTCGCGGGCCGTCTTGAACCGGCTTGGGTTCCTACGCGGCCCGTTTGACGCTGACCACGTGCAGGTCTTGGTCCTCGTCTTCGACGCCGATCA
>JALOLQ010000150.1 GCA_025455895.1 Solirubrobacteraceae bacterium | reverse complement strand
ACCTCGATCATGGGCCACACGCTGCCCGCCGACGACGTCTACATCGGCCCGTCGGACTACGTGCCGTGGCTCACCGACCGCAAGTGGGCGCACATCCGCATGGAGGGCCAGGCCTTCGGCGACGTGCCGCTGAACGTCGAGATGAAGCTCGAGGTCTGGGACTCGCCGAACTCGGCCGGGATCGTCATCGACGCGGTGCGCATGTGCAAGCTCGCGCTGAACCACGGCGTCGCCGGCCAGCTCGACGGCCCGAGCTCGTACCTCATGAAGTCGCCGAAGAACCAGCGCCCGGACGACGACGCGCGCAAGGACACCGAGAAGTTCATCGCCAAGCACGCGGGCAAGCCCAAGAGCCGCCCCGCCGGCCGCAAGGCCCCGGCGAAGAAGGCTCCGGCGCGCAAGGCCGCCAAGGCCTGAGCCGCGCCCCCGGAGGACCCTGAGGACGACGGCCCGCCCCTCGGCGGGCCGTCGTGTTCTCCGGCCCGCCCGCCCCGCGCCGGTCTATCGTCTGCCCCGATGCCCCCCTCGCTCGCGATCGCGCTCGTCGGCCCGTATGCGTGGGAGGTCCCGCACGAGGTCACCGACCACCTGCGCCACGTGAGCGCCGAGCTGGCGCGCCGCGGGCACCGGGTGCTCGTGCTCACCCCGAGCGAGTCGGCGACGCGCGTGCGCGACGGGCGCCGGCTCGTGCGCGGCGGCGGGGCGGCGCTGCTCGAGCGGGCGGCCGGCGAGCCGGTCGTCGTCGCCGCCTGCGAGGACCTCGGGCCGATCGGCGGCCGGCGCCGCGCCGCGCTGCCGATGGACGTCACGCGCACGCTCACCGACCTGTTCGACCAGACGCCGCTCGACGTCTGCCACGTGCACGAGCCGTTCGCGCCGAGCCTGCCGAGCGCCGCCCTGCGCGCGTCGCGCGCGCTGAACGTCGGCTCGTTCCACACGCCCGCCCAGCGGCTCGTCTCCACGCAGGTCGCGCGGCGGGTCGTGCAGCTCGTCTTCGGCCGCCTCGACGCGCGCACCGCGAGCTACCCGGCGACCGCCGAGGTGATGGCCCGCCACTTCCCGGCCGTCTACCGGCCGCTCGGACCGGGCGCCCCCGGCCTCGAGCGGGCGCCGCGGCCGGACGGCGCGCCGCTGCGGATCGCGTTCGTCGAGCGCGAGGAGCGCGCCGCGCTGCGGCTGCTGCTGCGCGCGCTGCGCCACGTCGAGACGACGCCGCCGTGGGAGCTCGTCGTGCTCGGCGAGCGCGGCCCGTCCACCTCGACGCCGCTGCGCGCCGACCTGCGCGACCGCGTGCGCTACGTGAGCGCCGCCGAGCAGGACGAGGACGCGCTGCTCGCGAGCGCCGACGTCTTCGTCGCCGCCTCGGCCGGCGCCGAGCCGCAGCCCGGGCTCGTCGCGCGTGCGGCCGCCGCCGGCGCGGTGCCGCTGGTCGCCTCGCTGCCGGTCTACGCCGACGTCGTCGGCGAGGGCGAGCGCGGCCTGCGCTTCGGCGCGCGCGACCACGCGGCGCTCGCCGCGCAGCTCACGCGCCTGCTCGGCGACGACGCGCTGCGCGAGCGTCTGCGCGCCGCCGCCGAGCCGCGGCCGTGGTCGGCGGTCGCCGACGAGGTCGAGGCGCTCTACGGCGAGATCACCGCGCGGCGCAAGGACCCGCGCGGGAACCCCGAGGTGCGCCGGCGGATCGCCCGCCGGCCGCTGATCGACGTGGACCTGCACATGCACACCGACCACAGCCACGACTGCGCCACGCCGGTCGAGGTGCTGATGGCCACCGCGCGCGAGAAGGGCCTCGGGGCGATCGCCGTCACCGAGCACAACGAGATCTCCGGGGCGGTGGCCGCGCAGGCGCTGTCGGAGGAGTACGGCGTGAAGGTGATCCTCGCCGAGGAGGTCAAGACCGCCAGCCAGGGCGAGGTGATCGGCCTCTTCCTGACCGAGAAGATCGCGCGCGGGATGACGCTCGAGGAGACGGTCGCGGAGATCAGGCGCCAGGGCGGCCTCGTGTACGTGCCGCACCCGTTCGACCGGATGCACTCGGTCCCCGACTACGAGCACCTGCTGACGATCATCGAGGACATCGACGCGATCGAGGTGTTCAACCCGCGCGTCGCGCTGAGCGCGTTCAACGACGAGGCGGTGCGTTTCGCGGCCAAGTACCGGATCCCCGCGGGCGCGGGCTCCGACGCCCACGTGGCCCAGGGCCTGGGCACCGCGCGCGTGCGGATGCGCGACTTCGACGGACCCGAGGAGTTCCTCGAGTCGCTGCGCGAGGGGGAGATCCTCACGACGCCCACGAACTACGTCTACGTGCAGGCGCTGAAGTTCCTGCAGACGAAGGCGACCCCCGCGGGCGCGCGCCGGAGCGTCAAGCAGCGCCGCGTGCGGAAGGCCGCGCGCAAGGCCTGATGCACGGCGAGGGAGACGCGCGGGAGCCGTCGAATCCCGGACCACCCGTGCCCGCCACCGACGACGAGATCCGCGAGAAGTACCTCGAGCGCGCCATCCGCGAGATGAACGCGCTGACCCGCGACGTGCAGACCTGCCGGCACTGCCCGCGCGGCAGCCTCATGCCCGTGCTCGGCTCCGGCCACCCGCAGGCGGACATCTTCCTGCTCAAGCACGCGCCGGTCGTCTCGGAGATCGAGGAGGGCGTCGCCTTCTACGGGCGCGCCGGCTCGGCGCTGCGCAAGTCGCTCGCGCGCCTCGACGTGGACCCGCTCGAGGTCTACGGGACGCTGAGCGTGAAGTGCCCGGTCGGGGACCCGGCGCTGGCCGATCCGGCGTGCGTCTCGCGCGTGGCCGAGGAGATCGCGATCGTCCAGCCGCGGATCATCGTCGTGATGGGCGAGGAGGCGCTCGCGGCGCTGAACGAGCTCGAGCTGCCGCTGGCCGAGGAGGTCACCTGGCGGCCGGGCGAGATCCAGCGCCTGACGCCCACGATCGAGGTGCTCGTCACGCCGGACATCGACGGCGCGCTCGACGAGGAGGACGCCAAGCGCGCGTTCTGGGCGGCGTTCCGCCCGCTCGGCGAGTGGTGGGCCGACCTCCCGCCGTACTAGCCGTTTCCACGGATGCGCGGCCCGCCGCGCGGGGTAGGCTGGATCCATGGACCTCGAGGAACGCACGCTGGAGACGATGGGCGACCGCTGCGAGGTCTGCGGCGCGCCGCTGACCCGCGAGGAGCTCGAGGCGATCCTCGAGGCCGGCGGGCCGGTGCTGTGCGCGGTCCACGCCGACGAGATCGTGCCGGTCGCCGACGAGGACGAGCCCGCCGGGGCGGCCTAGCCGCCGCCGCTCACAGCTCGAGCACGATCTTCCCGAGCTTGCCGCCGGCGGCGAAGCGCGCGTAGGCCTCGGCGACCTCGTCGAGCGGATGGGTCGCCGCGACGGGGACGCGCAGCGTGCCGTCCGCGAAGCGCGGGAGCACCTCGCGCTCCATCGCGCGCGCGGTGTCCGCCTTCTCCTCGAGCGGCCGGGCGCGGAGCGTCGAGCCGGAGAGCGTCAGCCGCTGGCCCATCACGGCGAGCAGGTTCAGCTCGGCCTTGAAGCCGGCGCCGACGCCGATCACGACGACGCGGCCGAGGCGGTTCATCGCGCGCAGGTTCGCCTCGAGGTCGGGCGCGCCGACGAGCTCGAGCAGCACGTCGTAGGGACCGCCCTCGGCGCTGTCCTGCGGGTCGAGCACCGCGTCGGCGCCGAGCGCGCGCACCGCGTCGCGCAGCCCCGGGTCGCGCACCGAGGCGGTGACCCGCGCGCCGGCCGCCTTCGCGAGCTGCACCGCGGCGGTGCCCACGCCGCCCGCCGCGCCGCTGACGAGCACGTGCTCGCCCATGCGCAGGCCGGCGTTCGAGAAGAGCGCGTCGTGGGCGGTGGTGAAGACCTCGGGCACGCCGCCCGCCTCGACGCGGCCGAGCTCCGCCGGCGTCGGCATGAGCTGGCGCTCGTGCAGCGCGCAGAGCTCGGCCTGCCCGCCGCCGCCGGTGATCCCCATCACGCGGTCGCCGACCTCGAAGCGCGTCGCGCCGGGGCCGAGCGCGGCGACCTCGCCGGCGAGCTCGAGGCCGGGGATGTCCGGCGGCGAGCCGGGCGGCGCCGGGTAGGCGCCGCGGCGCTGGAGCATGTCGGCGCCGTTGAGGCCGGCGGCGTGGACGCGGACGAGCACCTCGCCGTGCCCGGGCTCGGGGTCGGGGTGCTCGGCGACGAGCACCTCGCCGTCGCGGATCGTGGCGGCGCGCATGGCGCGCGAGTCTAGTTCGCGCCGAGCCCGAGCTCGGCCGCGGCGCGAGCGAGGCGCGCGTCGAAGGTGAGCAGCGCGGCGGGCGCGGCCAGCTCGGCGGCGAGCAGCACCGCGCAGTCGGGAAGCCGCAGGCCGGTGGCCGCCCGCAGCTCCGCCAGCCGCACGGGCGCGTGCTCGTCGAAGGGCACGGCCTGGACGCCCAGCGGGCCGCGCAGCACGGCGTGCGTCTCGGCCAGGCGCCCACGGCGCGCGGGTCCGACGAGCACCTCGGCGAGCGTCAGCGCGCTCACGAACAGGGGGCCGTCCGTCTCGGCGAGCGCGGCGGTCGCGCGCGTGTGGAGGGCGTCGCCCGCGTCGAGGTGCGCGATGAGCACGCTCGCATCGACGACCGTCACGCGGGCCATTCGCCCCGCAGCCGGTCGAGCTCGCCCGGCTCCCAGGCGCCGGTCAGCGCGCCCGCGGTCGCCGCGACCGCGGCGCGCCGCTCGTCGCGCAGGCGCTCGTCCTCGGTGCGCAGGACCCGCGCCCCCTCGAGCGCCAGCCGGCGCAGCAGCGCGGCCCGCGAACGCTCGGCGGGCCAGTGCGCCGCGGCGGCATCGAGCGCCGCGGCGACCTCGTCGGTCTCGGTGACCACGTGGCGCGGGCGGGAGGTCGGCACGCGGCGAGTGTAACACTGGCTCGCGCCGGTGCAGCACCGCCGTCTCA